>JAJUFK010000155.1 GCA_029266015.1 Bacteroidota bacterium | reverse complement strand
TTTGAGGGGTTCAAAACAAGAATATTATCTAAAATCACTGCTCTTACTGTTATTCAGGGAATAAACAAATTTGTTTTTAATAGAAATTCAAATAATCTTAAAATAAATATTGCCTAAATGCACAACGGGTAGTATTTGTTTTGAAGTATTGGTAATGCTCACTTGTTTTGTGTTACTCGTACTATAATCTAATTTTGTTTGATTGAGTGGTTTAGTTGTTGATACTTGTTGTTTATTACCGTCAATACTTACCGTGTATTGTAGACTTGCATTGGCATTGTTGCCTGCAAATTTTGATAATGCCATAAGTGAATACGCAGTAGTTTGTGTGCTTAACCAATTGTCGCTCGATAAGATTGCAGCTAAATCATCGGCAATAATTTTAGCTTTATCATATTTTTTGAGTAGTGCATATGTAAATAATCGAATAGCTTTGGAACGTTCGAAGCTGCCATAATTATAATAGTCATCGTCAGAAGCGATATTCGAAGGTTTGGTAGTTTGTAGTAATTTTTCACTAATTTCCGGTTTACCTGCCATAGCATATGCTGCTGCAAGCATCCATTTAGCATTGTCTGATATTGCTGCCGATTCGCGAAGTCTATTCATGGCACTCATATGTGGTTTTTTTGCCAAAGCAAGTGTAAACAACCGATATGCTTGTGCAGCATCGTTTCCGTTGAATACGCTATATAGCCAATTGCCCGCTTCATTGGTTTGGAACGTAATCCAATTATCATACATTTGAGAAGGCACATCGTACCCAAGCATTTTTGCTTCAATCATACAGTGACCTGCATAGTTTGTCCCCCATTCGTTTTCGCCATAGGTATCGCCGGGCCAATATGTAAAACCACCACTTGTATGTTGATACGATTTAAGTTTTTGTATATATGCTTTTACATTTGTTTCAATAGCTTGTTTGCGCTCTTGACTAATGTCGGTAAACGATTGCAGAAAAAGTTGCGGAAAGGTAGCCGAAGTAATTTGTTCAATACACCCATGCGGATATCGTATGAGGTATTGCATGCGATTCTCTAAATTGAGTGGTAACACACGCGAAATTTCAATTATTCCCGAATTGGTTCCCGCAATGCCTATTGCTTGTATTGCTCGTTGAACAGTTTCTCCCGGTTTTAACACAATATTTATAGCATCGGTTACTGGCGGATTTGGAAGACGAATATTGAGATTTGTTTCTGATTTAGCTTGTATAGTTCCAGACGAAGCAAGTACGGTAATTTTTGTTTGTGCACTTATTTCTTTCGCTTTTACTTTAAACTCTACAATTTTATCGCCCGGTTTGTCAAATGATACTGTTCGGGTAGCTCCGTCGAGCAGAGTTATATGTTTATCAACTTGAAGTTGAACTTGCACTTGTTTTATACTCGGTTGCATTGCAAATACAGTTACCGGTATCGTTATTTCTTCGGTAGGACTGATTACTCGTGGAATTGTAGGCAGTACCATTAAATCTTGTTTTACCGGTACGGTTTGCTCTGCATTGCCGTATGCACCATTATTCCCCGCAACTACCATTACACGTACCGAACCTACATAATTGGGCATGGTAAATTCATGTGTTTTGGTTTCGCCTGCTTTACACGTATATGGGCCTTTGAATAAAACAACGGGTTTAAATCTATTTGTATTTTCTTTACCTTTTTTGCTTGCAAATTCGTCGCCACCTACGGCAAGTAATCCGGCAATTTTACCGGTATAGGCACCGGCTACATATTTGTACAAATCCCATGTTCTTACTCCCAATGCTTCTTGTGCATAAAATGCATCCCATGGATTAGGTGTTTTGAAGCGGGTAAGGTCCAATATTCCCTCGTCAACTATTGCTATAGTGTATGTCATAGCTTTACCTTTTGCTTCTTTTACCTGCACTTTGAATGTTTGCTCAGGTTTTAGTTCTTTGCTCATGGTTATTATTGGCTCTAGCCTTGTAGCAGGGTCATCTACTTTAATATTTTGTACACCATACATGCGTATCGGGAAATCGTTGTTTTGTTTGTTGTGCGGTTGAATATATGATATGTGTATGTATACATTTGGCGACATTTCAGGAGTTACGGTAAATGAAAATTTCGGATTTTCTTGTGTTACTTCTACCCAAAAGTTTTGTAATACTTTACTACCTGTTTCAATACTTACAAGAGCTCTTCCTTTGTGTGTGGCAGGTAATTCTACTTGTACTTTTTCGCCTACGGTATAATTTTTTTTGTCGGTATTAAACATTAGCATTTCTGCTCCACCCGGATTTTCGTTTCCGGCATTGCTCCACCAACTTTTGTACGTAGTATAAAATGTTGCTCCGGTGCTGTGTTCACTTTCTTCGTCGTACACTCGTATAAATTTGCGCCCCCAATAATTACCGCCAAGGTTCATTTCATACAACGCTTTTCCGTTTTTAGTTGTTACGTAATCGGTTTTAATTATATGTGAATGTTGGTTCGAAATATAATCGGCAAGATTTTCTTCTTCGCTCATATCCCACCACCAGCGCCAATATATTTCATAAATTTCAATTTTAAGTTTTCTGTCAAGCGGTTTGCCGTTTTGGTCAACTAGTACTATTGGTATCAAGTTTTTCTCGTCAGAATACAACGCATTGTTCCATCCTTTTCCTTCGGGAATTTTTACTCCTACATAGGCAGAATATGGCGAGTAGGGTATTACAAATCTATCGGTGCTAAAATCGCCGCCCGATTCAAATGCTCTTGTTTTAAGTTGTACCTGTACCATTCCCGGGGTAGTTCTATCTATATCAAGATTTGTTTGAATTGTTGCTTTACCTTCTTCGTCTACGTTTCCTTCAAAAATGGTAAATTCACGTGGTTCAAATGTTACCGAAGGGTCATCGAAAATATAGTCTTTGTATCCATCAAATGTTGTCTTGGCAGGAGCTAAGGTAGCTTCAATTTTTACTTTTGCATTGCGTGCCGGTATACCATGCAACCAATTTACCTGTAAATTACCTTTTTCTACAACCCCATTGCGGAGTATTTTGGTAGGATATGTCAGGTTTATTTTCATACGGTTGGGTTTCACCGTTTCTATTTTGAGTGTTTTACTAAACGTAGAATTACCTATTTTGCATTTTGCTGTCCAGTTGCCGGTAGGAGCATCGGCAGCGGTGTTTATTCTAAAACTATAGAATCCATTTGTATTGAGCGATTTTACAATTCTTTGCGACAATTGATTTTCGGGGGTATACAATTCAAAAATTACCGGGTGGTTTGCGGGTAACGATTTGTTTTTGTCTTCTAAAATAAACGTAAGGTACAATGAATCGCCCGGACGCCAAACGCCGCGTTCGCCATATATAAAACCTTTCACTCCTTTTTGTAATTCTTCGCCTTTTACATCAAACACACTCAGCGAAAGTGCCGAAGCGTCATCTAACCGTAAATATCCGCGTTGTTTATCTTTTTTGGCAACCAACAAAAATGGCTTGTTTTCGAGTTTTATTTTACACATGCCATCGCTATTGGTTTTGGTTTTAGCAATTATTTGATTTTGATAATTTCTAAATTCTATATCTATACCACTCAATGGATTGGTATTGCGTAAATCTGTTACTGTTACAAAATATTCATTGTTGGTACCTGCTTTTGCTATAATACCAAAATCGCTCGCAAGCACATTGCGTACAACTTTTCTTCGGTTGTTTGCATAGTACGATTGTTTACATGGATTATCTCTGTCTCTCCAGTCGTAGTCATAATACTCATAGTCGTATTCATCATAGTAATCCCAATAGCTTTGTTCGGGAGCATCATATTCTGCATTAATATCTTTTTTAGGTTTATATGTTTCTTCTTCTTCTTGATTGTCAGCTTCGGAACATGGATAGAGAGAGTGTTTTTTTCTAAATCCTATTTCAATTCTGTAAATTGCGCCTGGTTCGGGTTGTATAAGTTGTGACAAATCGAGCGAAAAAGTGTTCCATGTACCATAGTCAATAGCTTTGTCAGAAATAAGCGGCATTTCTTGATTATATACAATACGCCCAACACGTTTTAGTTCACGGTCGCCATCTATTTGGTTTACTTGTAAAAACTGGGGAATATTATTTTCAAATATTTGAATAATTGTAACATCTACAGCTTTTAAACTTACTGCATTAAAGTGAAAAAGAATACCTTCGTTATTCGGAATAATTATGCCATCTCCAACCAATGAAACTTCGGGTTTCATGCTTACAAATTTTAGCGTGGTAACATAATCACGTTGTAGTGTTTGACCAAAAGAGTTTTGCAATCCGGCAAGAACCGTAAGTTTAACATCGCCGGTTACCGATTTTCCTAAAAATAATTTAGCTCCGGTTGGAGTTACCACCACACGCTCATTTGCCGATGGGTCGAGTATAAATAAGCCCGTTTTGTCTTGCGTGCTGTTTAATGGGTCTGAGAAAAATATGTCTATTACTGTTTGCGGATTTGTAGTAGTTTTTACATGTAATACCTTAAAATCGTGTAATGCAGGCATTTCTATGCGTTCTGTATATGTTTCGTCTATACCTATAGCTTTTGCTTTGCAGGTAAGTTGAATCATTTCGGGTTTGTCTTTACGTTCAACACTATCTATGGTAAAATTATGTGTTAATCCATCTTTGCTGTGTTGCCACGATATTTTGAATTTTTTGCCGTTTGCTTGTGCTTCTACTGCTTTTTCTAATTCTTGATTGTCTGTAACATCGGCAGTAGTATAAATTCCGTGAATTTTTTGCCATTTTTTACTATCAGTTTTGTATGGTTCTATACCGTTAAAACTGTATTCTATACCTTGTTTCATTACTTGAAACCGAAATGTAAGCACACGTAATTTTTTTTCTACTTCTATGAATTTGTGTAGTTTGAAATCAACCGTGTATATTTCACCTGCAGGCATCCGTTTTTTTGGTATAAATTCTATGGTTTGACTATCAACCCACACTGCTTTACCTTCAATTTCGGGACTAAATTCAAAAGGATTATCTTGCAATTCTTGTCCTGCTACGGCTGAAGGATTTTCTTGTACCATACGTACACGAATAGTTGAAGCACTCGATACAACACCAGAAGTAAACGAAATTATGTATTCCGAAAACGCAGGGTCAATATAAATAGGTTTGAGTTTTTTGTCGCTGCATGAATGTATGGTAGCTATACAAATACAGATAATGGTAATAATACTGAAGTTGATAATAGATATTTTCATAGAAATTAGTTATTAATAATTATATCAAAAATAACAAATTATACAAATAGTATGCAGTTTTTTTTTTTAATACAGAGATAAAAAATTATATTTGACAAAAATTTTAAACGTATGGAAATAATAGCTTGGGGGATATTTGTAGTTATAGTTTGTTGTTTGTTGGCTTTTGATTTGGGGGTACTCAATAAAAATGAACATGTAATTTCAACAAAAGAAGCAATTGCTACCACTATATTGTGGATAGTTTTAGCATTAGTTTTTAATGTGGTAGTTTATTTTGCATATGCACATAATTGGTTCGATTTATTATCGCATTCGCCTGATATTAAAACCGGAAAAGAGGCGGCACTTAAATTTTTTACAGGATATTTAATAGAAAAGGCATTGAGTTTAGATAACATATTTGTAATAGCAATGTTATTTTCATATTTTAAAATTCCGGGATTGTATCAGCATAGGGTATTGTTTTGGGGTATTTTAGGAGCATTGTTTTTTAGAGCAGTCATGATATTGTTAGGAAGTGCATTGGTGCTTAAATTTTCATGGATTATGTATGTATTTGGAGCATTACTTGTATTTTCGGCTCTTAAAATGTTATTTGGAAAAGAAGAAGAGTTTGATGCCGAAAAAAGTAAAGTAATTCGAGCTATTCGTAAGTTTTATCCTGTTAGTAATGAATTAGATGGTCACAACTTTTTTACTGTACAAAATGGAGTAAAAATGGTAACACCGTTATTTGTAGTATTAATGGTAATTGAAACTACCGATATTATGTTTGCCGTTGATTCTATACCTGCCATATTTGTAATTACTACCGATCCGTTTATTGT
>JAJUFK010000418.1 GCA_029266015.1 Bacteroidota bacterium | reverse complement strand
AGCTCAGTTTATATTCGGAATTCATGAACCAAACAATACAAATGGTAACTTATGGCCAGGTTCTTCTGATAATGGTATAGAGGGTGATGGTGATGATAAAAATTTAACAACAATTTTTGACAAAACAAAACGTTCTAATCCAACAATCTATAATGCAACATTTGTAAGTAATGGTAATTTTACTCCAACTGCTGATAACACAGGTGTTGCTGGTATTATGGCTAAAGATAGAACACAAGGTTCTATATATAACTCAGTATTTGTTAACTTCCGTTCAGGATTACATTTAGCTACTAATGCTACTGAAGGTAATGCATATCAAAACTGGTCAAATACTGCTACTGAATTAACATTGTCTATACCTAATTCATTAAAAATAAAAAACAATACATTTATTGGTTGTGATATGCCTATGTCTATAGGTGCTTTAGTATCTGGTAAAAATGCTACTATTCAATCTGTAACTCCAACAGCTCCTTCTGCCGCAGATTTAACACAATTTACTACTACCGATAAAAACATTGTTATTCCTGCAGGTTCTTTAGATCCTAAATTTGGATTTGCATATGTGTGGGCTATGAATACTGCAACTAATGCTGTAACTACCAAATACGATGTTGTACCTTCTTCTATAGCTGCTACAGTAAGTGGAACTGCTAACCCATTCTATTCAAATGAAGTAGCGCCACAAGCGAAAGGTATGATACCAGTTGCTTACAGAGGTGCATTTGCTCCTACCGGAAAATCATGGGTGAGTGGTTGGACAACTGCTAAATTGTTACAAACAACAGCAGGTTTACAAAACAACCCAACTGACATTAACCAAGACGGAAAAACTGATGTAACTGACTTCAATATGTTAGCGTCTAAATTCGGTCAAGCTAATTTATAAAACAACAACCAACCATAAAAAAATAAAATAAAACAACCATAAAACTTTAAAACCAATGAAAAAATTAATTTTAGGAATAGCTATGCTGTGTATAGCATTCCTTTCTCAAGCACAGACTATGTTAGAAAATGTAATAGTCGAAAAGTTTAATACCGATGCAAATGGTAGAGTAACGTATCGAATATTTATTGATATGGCTCCCGGAGCTCAATTAAGTACAGTATTCGGTGATCCTGATCACACACTTCGTTTTGCAACAACTACTACATTTTATAACGTAGGTACAACATTTACCGGTAATCAAGTAGGTGACGGTGTAATAAATTACGATTCATACATTACTGTAGGTGCTGCAACTGAAGCTCAAGTAGCAGTTCCTAAAGCATT
>JAJUFK010000206.1 GCA_029266015.1 Bacteroidota bacterium | reverse complement strand
TTTGTTACATTATAATTAAACACTGTCCTAAAAATGGGGAGCTTACATATGTAAGATTTATATGTTTTTTTTAATCACCAAATATATATAAAAATACGTTTGCCTGTGTGCTGTTTTTAATTGTTTTTGATAATTTTTAGAAACAGTTCCTAAGCTTATTTTCTAAAAACAAAACCCAAAGGAAAAGCGTGTGAGATCAAAATCTCTATAGTAGGCAGGTTCTATTTTTTGATAATTATATGAAAAGTCTGTATAAAATTTGGATTTTTCTAAAATTCTACGTTCTAATCCAATACCAAAAGAAAATCCATACGCTTGATTTTTAATAGTATGAATATCGTCGCGAATAAAAGCATGGGTGTACCCAATTTTACCTGCAACGGCGGTTCTGTTCATTTTGAGCATTTTTAACACAAACCCAAAGCCTATTTGTTGCATTACAAAAGATTGCGGCAGTTTAATGACACTGTCTATTTTTGTAAATATAGTGTATCGTGTTTGAATATATGATGCATAAGGGAAAAATGATGAGGTAAGGGGGTGGTTTAGTTGGAATCCTGCTCCCCAAAAAAACATTGACTTGGTATCGTATGTTTTTTGAATAGTTTCATTTCTCGGTATAAACATACCAAATTCACCATATGGTCTTAAAATAACTTCTTTAAATGCTATTGAATCATTTTTTAGCGACAAAGCTTCAGGTGGTGGTATATATTGTGCTAACGATACCCAATGAAAAGAAATCATTATAATACATATTATTCCGCCTATTCGTATCATACTATACAATATTATTCTGCAAAAATACAGGTAATATTAGGTTTTTGAGTTATGAAAATGTTAAGATTGTGTTTACATTACAAAATCACAAATTACATATACATTAATAAGTTATAGAGGCATGTATGTGTTGAAAGACATGACTATGATTATGATTTTATAAAGGTTAGTAACTTGTTGATTTTTACTGCAAGTCTTTACATACACATAACATTTATGTAATGCAGTGGTAATTTTTGTATTGTATTCTTGTACTGTAATTTAATATAAATATATGAAAGAATTAAAACGAGAAATAGAATTAGTTGTGCTTTCTGATATTCATTTAGGTACCTATGGATGTCATGCAAAGGAGTTAGCTTCATATTTAAAAAGTATTAAACCTGAAATTTTAGTATTAAATGGTGATATAATTGATATATGGCAATTTAAAAAAAGTTATTGGCCAAAATCACACATGAAAGTAATAAAACATATCATAAATCTTGCAGCAAAAGGTACCCGGGTATATTATGTTACCGGTAATCATGATGAAACATTCAGACGGTTTGTTGGCGCAGAGTTAGGCAATATAACTATTTGTAATCAATTAGAATTAATATTAGATTCAAAGCGAGCATGGTTTTTTCATGGTGATGTGTTTGATGTTGTAATACAAAATTCAAAATGGCTTGCTATAGTTGGTTCTGTAAGTTATGATTTGCTTATACGTGTAAATCACATTGTAAATAAAGTAAGTAAATTATTTGGTAAAGGTAAAGTTTCATTGTCAAAAAAAATTAAAGATAATGTAAAATCTGCTGTAAAATACATAAATAATTTTGAAGAAACAGCTGCTCATGTTGCACTGCAAAAGGGGTTTGAGTATATAGTGTGTGGTCATATACACCATGCAGAAAAACGCTTGATAACAATCACTGATGAAGGTTCAATATTGTATTTAAACTCAGGCGATTGGGTTGAAAATCTTACTGCATTAGAATATAATAATAAAGAATGGGAAATATATCAACATGAAGAAGAAAAACAAGCTGATAATGTTGATGATATTGATGTGTTGACCGAATTAGATAATAAACAGATATTTAATTTAATGCTTAAAGATTTTAGTAATTAAAACCATAAATAAAAAAATATAGTATGCCAATGAAAATTTTATATGCAGTGCAAGGTACAGGTAATGGACATGTAAGTAGAGCTTGTGATGTAATACCCGAACTAAAAAAATATGCTCAAGTAGATATTCTCATTTCTGGATATCAAGCGGATTTACAATTGCCTTTTGAAGTAACATATAAATTGTATGGAATGAGTTTTATATTTGGCAAACATGGAGGAGTAGATATTTGGCAAACAATAAAACGAGCAAAAATTTTTCGATTTTTGCGAGATATTAAATGCATTCCTGTTGAATCATATGATTTGGTTATAAATGATTTTGAACCTATAACCGCATGGGCATGTAAACGTAAAAAAATTCCATGTATAAGTGTTAGTCATCAATCTGCAGTGTTGCATCCACATGTACCAAAACCTCCTAAAACAGATTTGTTAGGAAAATTTGTTCTCAAATATTATGCTCCTACAACCAAACAATATGGTATACATTTTAAATCTTATGATACTAATATGTTTACTCCGGTAATTCGTAAAGATGTTAGAAATGCTGCCCCAGTTAAAAATGGTCATTACACGGTTTATTTACCTGCTTATGATGACAGATTATTATTAGATATTTTTACACAATTGCCCGAAGTAAACTGGCATGTATTTTCTAAACATATGAAAATAAAAGCTGTATTTGGAAATGTTACCATTTTTCCTATTTCGCATAAGGAATTTGGTGAAAGTATAGTTACTAGCAGTGGGGTATTTTGTGGAGCAGGTTTTGAAACTCCGGCAGAGGCATTGTTTTTAGGAAAAAAACTTATGGTAATCCCTATGAAAAATCAATTTGAACAACAATGTAATGCAGCTGCGCTCAAAGATATGGGAGTACCGGTTTTGTATTCACTCAGTGAAAAAAGTATTGATAAAATTTCGCAATGGATTATATTTGGTTCGGCTATTTCTGTTGATTATTCCGATGTAATACCACCAATGATAGAAAAAGTAATACAAGAAAATCTCATTCAAAACATTTAATAGTTAATTAACATATTGTGTTTATTTATTAAGTAATTATTAAGCAATTTCTAGCGATTTTAACTTTATCATAACAAAAGCATAATATTGTTTTTCCTCTTTTTTTTTGCTCTCATGCAATCTTTGTATTGAAAAAAAATAATAAAATGAAACAAAGTTTTTTATTTGTTATAGTATCTCTAATCTATATAAATATTGGGTTTTCTCAAGAAACACATACCTTTACCGAAACCGATAAAAAGGCTTTGGAAAAAATAATAGTTGAGAAATATTATGTGGGTCAATCAAAAGATGTAAAAGATACTGTAGGCGGTGTACTTGCAAAAAAATCTGTAACGTATAGAGTGTATGTTGATTTATTGCCGGGATACAAATTACAAACAGTATGGGGTAGTGAAGAACAGCCACTTTTCTTTAAAACGTCAACCTATTTTTATAATAATATAAATGGGGCAACTACCGGTGATGATTTATTTGATACTATTTCATTCAAAAAAAATAATGTTTTGCTTGATAGTTGGATTTCTATGGGGGCTGTAACTCGTTTTTATAATGCAGTACTACTCTCAGAAGATGTTAATGGAAGTATTTTTAATCATAAACAAGCATTGCTTCAAAAAGATGGATTACAGTATCGTGATGTATATAGAACGGTATATTTTAATTTAGATTTAACACCTCTCGAAAAACGTACAAAGTCTCAAATTTTTGCAACAAACAATGGAGCTTGGGCAAACTTTATGGGAGCACAAGGTGCAACACCCGAAAATAGAATTTTAATTGCTCAATTTACAACAAACGGTGAATTTAGTTTTGAATGTAATATTCAAGTAGGAACTCCTGCAGGCGAAGCTATTCAGTTTGTAGCACGCAATCCGCAAGGAGAGCAAGTTCAACATCAATCATTAATTTTTAGTAGTAAACATTTAAAATAAAACAAACGATGAAAAAAATTTTACTTGTATTAGGGATAGGAGTGGCAAGTTTTGCCGCTGTAGCTCAGCAACAAAATGGGTTGGAAAGAATAATAGTTGAAAAATATTATATTTCTGATGAAAATGACCAACAATGTGATGAAGGTGAATTACCTGCCGGGTCTGTAACATACAGAATATATGTAGATATGCTTCCGGGATATAAATTTCAAACGTGCTATGGTGACGAAAATCATGAAATGCGTTTTGAAACAACTACTAAATTTTTTAATAATGAAAAACGAGGAAATTCTACTCCAACGTTTACGTTTGACCATGCAAAAAAAGGAACAGTATTATTAGATTCATATGTTACTGCAGGAGCTGCTTGTGATGGATATTACGGAATACCTAAAAATTTAGATAATGAAATAGGAACCCTTGTAAATTCAGATGGCTACTTACAAGCTTCATTTGATGCAGCGGGTAATGCTATAAGTGTAAAAGACGGTTTATTGGAAGCTGATTTAAATAATTATCCTATGGATGTTACAACTATAGGTATCAGTACTTTTTTGAATGCTATAAAAGCTCAAAATGCAACAACAAATGGACAATCATTAGTCGTAACAAATGGTGCTTGGGCTGCTCTTGGTGGTGCTATGGGACCAACGCCGGAAAATATATTATTGATTGCTCAATTTACAACCAACGGTACTTTTTCATATAAATTAAATGTTCAAATAGGTAATCCAAACGGATACGATGCTGAAAATTATGTTGTGTCTGACCCAATTGGTGATGAAAAAACAATTGCCTCATTACAAGGAACATATGAACCGGTAGCTATTTCAAAACCT
>JAJUFK010000284.1 GCA_029266015.1 Bacteroidota bacterium | reverse complement strand
TCTATTCAGAAATATATTTCACCAGAGAAAATTAAAAAATTAAAATTTGAATATGATAGGATTCGAATTAAACAATAATTTTTTTATATGTAACCTTTCAAAAATTAAGTTGTACATTTGAGCAAACTACAAATAGTAGTATTAGAGTTTACTATAAATATGCTTCCATTGCAAGAATCTGATTTCTAGTACCTTCTACAGGTTACATACTAGAAATTTTTAATTCATGGACAATCTTTCAATTCCTTTTCATTCGTTTTTGAACATTCAAAAATCCGATAATCCCGATTTTATATTAATGATAGGTGTTCGCCCCGAATACTTAAATCATGTTGGTACTGTGCATGCGTGTGTACAAGTTACCCTTGCCGAAGCTACCAGTGGCGAGTTTTTAGACACCCAAATACCGGGTTTGCTCAGTGGAGCCTTTATGCCTGTAGTACGTAAGTCGCAGCATAAATATCATAAACCAGCCAATGGAGCTTTGTTTGCAAAAGCACGAGTTATTGAATCAAACATTACTCAAATAAGTCAAGAAATTCACGAAAAAGGACGCTCGCTCTTTCAAATAGAAATTAAAGTATTTGATTCGCACAATCAAAATACCCTTACTTCTGTGTTCGACTGGTATATAGGAAAAATATAACAAACCGTTTAAATCTCTCGTTTCATTTTTTTATAACTTGTTTACAATCTTGCATGCCTAATTGCAAATCAAAATAAAAAAACATTGTATTTTCACGTTTTATTTGAAATATGTAAATATATGATAGTTAAAATAGTAAACAAATCAAAACACGCTCTACCGAACTATGCTACAGAACACAGTGCCGGAATGGATTTACGAGCAAATCTCGATGCTCCTGTAGTTTTAGGTCCACTTGAGCGAAAAATTATTCCAACCGGTTTATTTATTGAATTACCCCAAGGGTACGAAGCACAAATTCGTCCGCGAAGTGGTTTGGCTGCTAAGCATGGAATTACATGCCTTAACACTCCCGGAACTATCGATGCCGATTACCGTGGCGAAATAGGTGTAATTTTGGCGAATGTTTCTAATGAACCTTTTACCGTGAACGATGGAGAACGCATATGTCAAATGGTGATAGCACAATATACAAAAGCAAATCTCGTAGAAGTACAAGAACTAAGCAAAACCGACAGAGGAGCGGGAGGATTTGGGAGTACTGGGCGCAAGTAATTTTTAATTATGAATTTTTAATTTTTAATTAAAAAGAATGAAGAATAATATTATAAAGGACAAAAGTTTTGCTTTTGCATTAAGAATAATTGCGTTGTATTCTCAATTACAAGAGAATAAAGAATTTGTTATTTCCAAACAATTGCTCCGATGTGGAACAAGCATTGGTGCAAATATTAATGAAGCAATAGCTGCTGAAAGTCGAGCAGATTTTATTCACAAAATGGCAATTGCAAGTAAAGAAGCTCGGGAATCTTTGTATTGGTTAGAGTTATTACATGCAAGTAATTTAAAAGATTTTGACTATACTCTTTATATAAAAGAATGTACAGAAATAGTTAAAATTCTTACAAATATTGTAAAATCAACAAAATCAAATCAATAATAGGTTTTTTAATTTTTGAATAAGGTACTCATGGTTCGATAAGTTTACCAATCAATTAAAAATTAAAAATTAAAAATTAAAAATTAATGAAAATAATAATTCCAATGGCAGGTATGGGTACTCGTATGAGACCACATACATTAACAGTTCCAAAACCTTTGATTACGGTGTGTGGTAAACCTATTGTGCATCGGTTGGTCGAAGATATTACACGTGTGTGCAACGAAGTGGTTGACGAAATTGCGTTTATTGTTCATCCTTCGTTTGGTAAGGTTGTAGAACAAACATTAGTAGAAATGGCTCAAAAACTGGGGGCTAAAGGTACTATTTGTTATCAGGCGCAAGCGCAAGGTACTGCTCATGCGGTGTTGTGTGCCAAAGAAGCACTCAAAGGTAACGTAATTGTTGCGTTTGCCGATACCTTGTTTATTGCCGATTTCAAACTCAATACGCAGCAAGATGCTATAATTTGGGTGCAACAGGTTGCAGATCCTTCTGCCTTTGGTGTTGTAAAACTCAATGGCGATGGTTTAATTACCGATTTTGTAGAAAAACCAAAAGAATATGTGAGCGACCTTGCTATTATTGGGATATATTACTTCAAAGATGGCGAAAATTTGTGTAAAGAATTGCAATATTTGATAGACAACGATATTCATGTAAAAGGCGAATTTCAGCTCACTACCGCGTTGGAAAACATGAAAAACAAAGGCGTTAAATTTTATCCGGGCAAAGTTGATGAGTGGCTTGATTGTGGAAACAAAAATGCTACCGTGAATACCAATACTCGATTGTTGCAAAATTATGGTTCGCAGATTTCGAAACAAATAATTGTTGAAAATTCTACAATCATAGAACCTTGTTGTATTGCCGATGGTGTTACTATTCGCAACTCAGTGGTTGGTCCATATGTTTCGGTAGGTGAAGGCACATTTATTTCGGGTTCGGTAATTGATACTACAATTGTGCAATCGAATTCTATTATTGAGTATACAACAATCAAAAATTCTATGATAGGAACCAAAGCAATAGTAAAAACAAAACCGCTCGATGTGAGTTTGAGTGATTATAGTGAAATAGTGCAGTAATGAAGTGTAATAATTTTTGTTTTTATATAGTTTTATTGCTTTGTATTAATTGTTTAATACCGGTATCTGTATTTGCACAAAAATCATCAAAACGAGCACAAATAGATTCTGTAAAACAAGAATTAAAACAAATAGAATTTGAACGAATTTTAATACAAGCAAATTTATGTAAAAACAAAAAAGACTTTGAACAGGCTATTGAATTGTATCATAATGCATTATCTATTAATCCTTTAAGTGCTTTAGTGAATTATGAATTAGCAAGTATTTATAAACAAAAAAATAAATATCAAGATGCACTAAAATATGCTCAAAAGGCTATTAAACTTAATCCTTCATTACTTGAATATAGATATTTTTTAGCCGAATTGTATGATGAAAAAGGTGAGTATATTAAGCAAATTGAACAACTAAAATATATATTGCGTTTGCAACCACAAAATATACATTTATACTATACAATTGCCGATATTTATTCTAATTATAGCGAATATGATAAAAGTTTACAAGTATTGCAGCAAATTCAAAATGTATTTGGCATAAACGAAGAAATTCGATACAGACGTTTTCAAATATACAATAAGCAAAATAAACATAAACAAGCGG
>JAJUFK010000252.1 GCA_029266015.1 Bacteroidota bacterium | reverse complement strand
CTTTCGCATTGTTTGCCTGTATTTGTTTCGGTAGCTACATAGCTTACATAGAAATCGGTAGTACCTGCTACTGTATTAGAAACACCGTGCGTGTAGCTTGCTGTTGCGTTTGCAATTGGAGTAGTTTGGTCAGCTTTGTACCATTTCCATGTATCAACAGTATTGGTAGTAGAAGCAGAAATAGCAGGCAATACTTCACCGGCACATTTTTCGGTACCACTTACACTTGGAGCCATAAACGGACATTTAACCAGAGTAAGCGTAACAGCTACCGGTTCGCTTTCGCAGCCTTGCACGTTGGTTTGGGTAATCCAGTATGTTTTTACATACGTATCGGGATTGCCTGCAGCAGCCACTTCAGCTTTAAGCGCAGCTTTGTTAGGAGTATAATTGAATGAATTTGCCGCCAATATCGGTGTTTTGCTTTGCGAGCCATACCATGATATGGTAGTGCCGGTACTGCTTGTAGTAGCTGTCATGTAATCGGCCGGAATATTATCAATATCATCAATCAACCAGTTTTTATGCGTTGGTGTAGGTGCTATCATAAAGTGAGAAGTAGCACTTGCTGTTTTGGTAGTAGAACATACCTTACCATCGGGTTGTGTTTCGCTAACTACATAACTTACATTAAGTGTTTTTGACGGACTTGGTGCACCACCTGCCATAGGGTCCCATGTGCGAGCAGCAATATTGAGTCCTCCCACCGATGAGGTTTCGGTAAGCGTACCGGTAGAAGGTACAGTAGTAATTTGACGAATACCTGCCGTAGCACAATCTTTATTCTCGATAGAAAGACTTACTGTAGGATTGTCAACTACGCGAATAGTAACTTCTTTTGCTGCCGAATAACATGCGTTTGCTTGATTCCACTGAGCTACATATACTTTTTGGCTGGTAGCTGCAGTAGTAGTAAGTGTTGAAGTATAGGTAGTACCATCGTTGAGCATACCGGTTTTGTCGCTGTTTGCAAACCATGTAAGTTTATCGCCGGCTCCTTGTGTTCCTTGCGGTACTGCAGTAGCTGTTACCGCACCACTCTCACCTACACAATAGTATGGGTCTACAGCACTTGGTGTAAGTGCAGGACAACGAGAAAGTGTTAGAATAGCATCGCTACATTCGCTTACACAACCGCTTACAGCATCGTGTTGACGAACTTTGTAAGTAAATGTTTTGGTTTGATTTGCACCTAAATCGGCAGCAGTTAAGCCCGGAGTATATATGCCTCCAACTTGAATCAACGTGTTGCATGAAGCATCCATCCATTCAGTAGTATAGGTGCCGCTTGCATGCACGTTTGCAGGTTCGCTAAAGCTGTCGTCAACACCTACTACAATTGTTTTAGGATTAGGAGCAGTAACAGTTGGAACATCTATTTTTACTACAGAAATAGAGTAATTGGCAATTTGTTCGCAGCCGTATGCATCGCGATAGGTGTAGGTAATAGGATTGGCACCTATGGTAGCAGTAGCAGGAGTAAACGTAGCAGAGCTTACCGAACCGCCGAATACACCTGTAGCAGGAGCTACGGCAATAGGATTTACATTGAGTGTAAAAGGAGCATCATACACACATTTGGTAGTAGGATTTGTACCAAAACTTACTGTTGGTAATGCATGTACATCTACAGTAGTAAAGGCTTGCGCTTTACAATTATTAGCATCGGTATAGTCAAGTTTCACGGTATGAGAAATAACAGTAGCCGGAGCAACAGGTTTATTAGCCGCAGCAGTTGGGTCAAGAGCTCCGGTAGAACTATTTACACTTGCCGTAGATGATGAGAACACCGAAGTTCCACCGGTTGTTCCGGTAGTAGTAAATGTTATTACACTGCTATTATTACCACTTTCGCAGGCATGTTCTCTACTGCGAGTAATAGTAACAGTAGGTAACGCATATACTATCATTTGTTGCGTTACTGCAGTAGCAGTACAACCTTTGTTGCTGGTAAAATTGTAGGTAATAATATGTGGCGAAGCGGTAGCACCTGCAACACTTGGAGTAAATGTAGCGGTGGTTTCGCTTGTTTTGGTAACATTTGCACTCCATGTGCCTGTTCCTACAGTTGTAGCAGGAGAAATAGTTGCAGTTATAACTTGCGGTGTAGTTTCCGATACACAATGAGTATTGTCTGGTGTTGCTAAAGTTACTGTTGGTACAGAATTGATAATAATACTTTTTGTTGCTGTTCCGGTACATCCATTTGCATCGGTAACCTGAACCGAAATAGTATAGGTATTTGCGGGAGCTCCGCTCATTGAAGGGTTAGCAATAGTAGTAGCACCACCTAAATATGCTGCTGCACTACCCGACCACGTTTGTGAAGCAAACGGACCACCACTAATTCCTAACTGAATAGATTGATTTTGACACTCTTCAAATCCCGGATTTGCAGTAATATCTGGAGTTAGATTAGCATTTACGGTAAATGTTTGAGTAAATACTTTAGTACAACCATTTGCAGTAAACGAATAAGAAATAGTATATACACCATTTTTACCACCATGAGTAAATATACCGGTAGGCGATAGCGATACGCCTGTAGTTGCAGGAGTATATCCGGTAAATGTACCTGTTCCGGTAGGTTCACTTACAATCATTTTTGTACGTAAATTTACATTGTCTATACTCGAACATATACTTGCCGATTGCATTACAACCTGAGGTTGTGGGTTTACAGTAAGAGTTAATTGTGCGGCAGGAGCCATTTCACATGAGCCGTTAGCTGCACTTGCAACATATTTATATAAAATTACTTGTGTTGTAGGACTAGTAATAGTACCTAAAGAACTTAAATCGAATGTTGCAGTTGTTTCATTTACTTTGGTAGCACCTGTCCATGTGCCTACACCTCCTGTAGAACTTGGAGTAGCAGTAATAGTAACAGTGCCGGCATCAATACATACAGGATTTTGTGATGCACTCAGAGTTGCTGTAGGAAGAGCTCTCACTTGTACCGTCGTATTTGCTGAACCTTTACAACCTCTATTGTCAGTAACTTGAACCGAAATTGGATATGTTTGATTAGTAGCTACGGATTTTTGAAATGACGGAGCAGCAATTATAGTACTCGACAATGAATTACTTGCATCTGTCCAAGTATATCCGGCACCTGTTCCGGTATATACACCAGAACCTCCGGTTGCATTTGCAGTAACTGTAACAGGAACATTTGAGCACGTAGAAATTGTTGCAGGGCTTATAGAAATACTTGGATTTTCCCAAACATTTATTGTAGCAGTTTTAGTGTTTTTACAACCCGGTGCAACAGAACCTGTTAATTCTACTGTTATCGTATATAACCCAGCACCTGCAAGGGTTAAAACACCTGCTGATGTTATAGTTCCTTTATCAGTACTGTATACGCGAGTACCGGCAGCGGCAGTAACATATGTAGCGATGTTAACGGTAGAAACTACACCATCACATGAATTTGGTAAGGCAGCAATAGTAAGGTTAGGAGTTGTTAAATCTGTTACTGTAACACTTGCTGTATTTGCAACACCAGTACAACCGTTGGCATCTACTATATTGCTTGGTATATATGTGCCGGCAGCAGGATTTGTAATAGTGTATGTTGAAGTAGCACTTGATTTACCTGTTCCGGTAACAGCTTCGTCAAATGTAAATGGTGCGGTTCCCTTTGTAAAGGTTATTACTACCGGTGTTTTACTGGTAGATTCCGGACAATATGACCCATTACCCGTTATGGTATATTCCGGACGGTCGTATCCTGTAATTACAACTGCAGGGGTAGTATAGGTACAATTATTTAATGTAATT
>JAJUFK010000168.1 GCA_029266015.1 Bacteroidota bacterium | reverse complement strand
GCAATAAATCGTGGTCATACTTATAAAGTTAGTAAAAATGCTATACAAATGACAGCGGATTATGGAATACATGTAGGTGCTCATATTATTGTTGGTCTTCCTGGTGAAACACAAGAAATGATAATGGCTGAAGCATTTGAATTGTCTCAATTACCGTTGCATTCTCTTAAATTGCATCAATTGCAGATAGTTGCAGGTACACGGTTTGCTCAAGAATATGAACAGAATCCACACAAATTTCAACTTTTTAGTCCTGAATTATATATTCCTTTTATAGCAGAATTTGTAAGTAAATTATCACCAACAATAAAAATTGAACGCTTAGCAGGCGATAGTCCTATTCGTGTACGTATAGCTCCTGTGTGGCAAGGAGTAAAATATGAAAGTTTTGTGCAAAAATTTGAAGAATATATGTTTGCACATAATCTTTGGCAAGGTAAACACTATGTGCAAAAAAATATTATGTAGATATTGTTTTTATAATGGTTAATGAATTGTTATTGTTGTTTCTGCAACAAAATCAGTAGAGTCTTCTTTTACAATATATGCTTTTACTAAATACGTGCCTGCAGATTGCGTCCATTCAAACGATGATAGTAACATGTGGCCGTAATCTTGAGTAGAAGGACGGCTAATAGTGTGTATTACTTCATTTTGTAAATTTCTAAATTCAAGCATTATTGCATTTCCGGCAATATCTTGTTTCGATTCTACCTTGAAATATATTATTACACTTCCATTTACTAAATAAAAATCAGAGCTAACTCCGGTAAGTTCAAAATAATTTGAATAATTAAGTCCTGTACCAAGTGTTATTTGATTTTTGAATTCAGATTCACCTTCTTTTTTAGAGCATGAATTAAAAAATACAAGAGAAAAACAAGTAACAAATAAAAGTATTTTGGTTTTCATATAAACTATTTTTTAAAATAAATGTAAAAATCATATACAAAGGTATATAGTTTGTAGTAATTTTTTTTGAAAAATATGGTAAATAATTTATTTTTACAAAAATTATTATGAGTATGAAACACATTGTAGTGATATTATGTTTGTTGACCGTTCAAGTAGCGGTTCAAGCTCAGCAACAAGATGTTATAATTGCATCGTTTGAACAAGGAGATGTTGAAAAACTATCGCAATATTTTGATGAAAATATTGATTTAACGGTTTTACAAAATGAAGGTATTTATAGTAAGGCTCAATCAAAAGTAATTTTAAAAAATTTTTTTTCATCAAACTCTCCCGCAAAATTTACATCACAACATCAGGGGGGGAGTGAAAATTCCAGATATGTAATCGGTAATTTGTCTTCAAATGGTAAATCATATCGAGTTTATTTTTTATTTAAAAAGTCAAATGAAAAAACAATAATTCAAAAAATTAGAATAGAACATGATAAATAATCATCTTATTGATTCTCTTATTTCTATTGCATTACAAGAAGATATAGGCAACGGCGATCATACTACATTATCATGTATTTCTCATGATTTAGAAGGACGAGCACAATTATTGGTAAAACAAGACGGAATATTGTGTGGTGTTGAAGTAGCAAAAAAAATTTACAAAACGTTTGATTCCTCTCTTTCAATTAATGTGTTAATTGAAGACGGAACTCCAATTACAAAAGGTGATGTTGTTTTTACAGTTCATGGTAAAACAATTTCTATTTTACAAACAGAACGATTGGTTTTAAATTTCATGCAACGACTGAGTGGTATTGCCACACAAACTCATGAATATGTAAAACTGTTAGAAGGTACACATACAAAAATTCTTGATACTCGTAAAACCACACCCGGCATGCGATTATTAGAAAAATATGCCGTAAAAACAGGAGGGGGCGAAAATCATAGAATAGGATTATATGATATGATTTTAATAAAAGATAATCATATAGATTATGCGGGGGGTGTAAAAGCAGCAATTGCTAAAACAAAAGAATATTTATTACAAAATAATTTAGATTTGCAAATAGTTGTAGAAGCTCGTACAATGCAAGATATAGCTGATATTCTTACATTTACTGATATTTATAGAATTTTAATAGATAACTTTACTCCCGAACAAACCAAAGAAGCTATAGCTTTTATTAGTGGACGATGTAAAACTGAATCATCGGGAGGAATTACAAAAGAAAGCATACGTGCCTATGCAGAAGCTGGTGTTGATTACATATCTGTAGGTGCATTAACTCATCAAATTCGTAGTTTGGATTTAAGTCTTAAGGCATTTTAGCAGTTATATATGAAACACATATCGTATATGTTGCGAATAGTTTTGTTTTTTAGTTTTTTTTTAATATTCGCATCTTCGTATTCTCAAGTTCAAAAACCAAAATTAATTGTTCAAATTGTTGTTGAACAAATGCGGTATGATTATATCACGCGATTTATGCCTCATTTTAGTAAAGGTGGTTTTAAAAAGCTTTTGTACCAAGGGGTGCATTGTCAAAATACACATACAAATTATGCATATACGCAAAGTGCCAGCGGAATAGCATCTATTTCAACAGGAACTACACCTTCGCACCATGGAATAGTGGGAAATACATGGTACAATAGAAATACCCAAAGTAAAGTGTATAGTGTGTATGATGCAACAAAACAGTGTGTTGGTTGCAAACAACCAAATGCAATTATGGCTTCTGCTCAAGAATTACTTGCGACTACGTTTGCTGACGAATTATATACAAGTAGTAAAGGGCTTTCTAAAATTTTTAGTGTTTCGCTTGAAGCACAATCAGCTATTCTTATGGCAGGACATAGACCTACGGGAGTTTATTGGCTCGATGAATATACCGGCAATTGGGTAACAAGTTCTTATTATGCTCAACAATTGCCTGCCTGGCTTCAATCTTTTAATAATAAGCGGTTTGCAGAATTATATGTTGATAGAACATGGAATACATTATTACCAATACAGTATTATGTAGAATCATTAAGTGATACGTGTAATTTTGAACTTGGTATTCAAAATCAAACAACGTTCCCATATGATATTATGAAATTACGTGATGCTACTCGTCCGTATAAAATACTTAAACAAATACCATTTGGAAATACATTTACTAAAGATTTAGCAATTGAAATTATTGATAAAGAAAAATTAGGAAAAGATGATATAACTGATTTTATAAGTATAGTGTTTTCGGCAACTCAAGAAATTGGAAATAAATTTGGCGCTCTTTCAAAAGAAATAGAAGATACCTATGTGCGATTAGATTATGAACTCATGTTCTTTATAAATTATTTAGAAGAAACTATTGGGAAAGATAATTTTTTATTGGTGCTAACATCTAATCATGGTGTTGCATATTCATCAAAATACAGTATGATGAAAAATGCAGAATCGGGAATATTTAAACATGTAGAATCTATGTATTTAATAGATAAATATTTAGATACAATGTATGGAAATGGAGATTGGATTTTGCATTATAACGCACAACAAATATATTTGAATCATGCAACTATTGAGAAAAAACATATACCATTAGAAGAAATTCAGCGAACAGCTGCAGATTTTATATTACAATTGAGTGGTATACAGCAGGTAATGATAGCATCTGATTTGCAAAAAAATAGTTTTTGTGATAATGGAATGGAAAATAAAATTGATAATTCATTTTACCAAGGTAGATCAGGTGATATTTTTATACAGTTAAAACCGGGTTGGAATGAACAATTTACTGATGTGGTAGCAGGACATGTATCAGGTTATACCTACGATTCGCATGTGCCTTTGTTGTGGTATGGAGCAAAATTATTACCCGAAACAATTAAAAGAACTGTGTATATACCCGATATAACTGTAACTTTATGTAATATTGTAAATATTCCTTTACCCAATATGGCAACAGGTTCTATAATTTCAGAATTGTTTGATTAATTATAGAACAGAATATAAATACTAAAAAATAATTAATATGAATAAAAAATTAATGATATTGTTACTACTAACTACTACTGTAATTAGTTTTAATTCCTTTGGACAAAAAGAACAAGTTAACGGTAAAAAAGTGTATGTGCAAAATGTAAGTGATTTAATGTTTCAATTGAGTGAAACTATTGATACTGCTAATAATGCCTTTAATAATGGAGTAAAAACCACTTATTTTTTTAATTATGCCGAAATGATACATATAGATTTGTCTAATAATTATGGAATGATTACAGGATTATCAATCCGTAATGTTGGTATGAAAACATTTGATGAAACTATAGGAAATATAAATTACGATAAAGTAAAACGCAGGGTTTTTGCATTGGGTGGTTCGGTAGCTTTCAAGGCGGGGTCATTTAGCAAACATAGCTTTATATATGCCGGCTGTGAATATGAAATAGCTTTTCATTATCGTCAAAAATTGTATGATAATTTTGGTAAAATAATAAAACAAGGAGAGTGGTTGAGTACTGCAACAAATCGCTTTTTACCTTCAACTTTTATTGGATATCAATTACCATCAGGATTCAATATTCAAATGAAATATTATTTGAATGACTTTTTAAATAACTCATATAAAGGAGTTTTTGGTGATTTTACATTGTTCAAAAAGTCTCAAATTATTTGTTTTATACTTTCCTATCAATTAAATAAAAGTAAAGGAGAAACATCAATTCTGGATAAAATTGAAGAAAAGAAAGGGGATATATTTGATTTATAAATGATTTTCAATAATTGAATAATCAATAGATTTTTTACTTACTATTCCCGAATCTGTTATTTCAAAAACTATACGTTTTTCCCAAGGGGTTTGTGTTTGATTGCGTGTATTAAATGCACGAGCTTTAAGATGAAGTATATAGTTATTTGCCGTTTTTTGTAAAGAAATAAATTCACATGTATTTTGAAACGTTGCTGTGTATGGGGTAGGAGTACATTTGTAAATTTGTTTCATTATATTGCTGTCAGAATTAAACGCATATAAAAGTGTATCAATATGAGTTTTGCTGCATTGGCATCCCATATCCAAAGCTGATAAAAGTAAACAACTTAAATTTGACTTATCTGTATTGGGTTCTTCACCTTGCCACCAACATTCTGTTTCGGCAAGTACAGAAGCAAATGCTAAAATATATTTTGCTTCGGGTGAAGCTGTTTGTATATAAATATCGTTAAGCATTATTTTTTCCAGTGTATCACGTAATTCACTATTCCAGGTTTTTTGTAACCATAATACATTGATAGTAGTATCTTTTTCCGATTTAAACTCTTCGCTTATTTCAAAATGTTTTGGTGTATGTTCAAATGTATTATTTGATTTTTTTTGGGTACACGATAGATACACAAAAATTGACAATATAATAAACCAATATTTCATAAGTACTATTTTATTAATAAACATTGAATTAAAATTTTATATTTTCAAAAATTTATTCCAAATTATATGGTGACAATATATCAAAATTATTGTGTTATATTTAATAAACAAATATATTATTTTTAAATAATGAAGAGGTGTTATTTGTATAGAATTTTTTTCATTATTTTGATGTTCCTTTTTATAAAGAATTAAATAAGAAAGCCATATGATTATGATTTTGTATATTATATACTATTTTGAATCATAACCTCATCACTCCCG
>JAJUFK010000123.1 GCA_029266015.1 Bacteroidota bacterium | reverse complement strand
GATATGCCGGTTTGAATCCGGAAAATGAATTACCATTTTTAGAATTAAATCCCGAAATAGTTGATGATATTCACAAAAACGGTGGGTCTATGTTAGGTTCGTCGCGAGGCAATCAGCCGGTAGATATTATAGTTGATACTTTGGAACGACATAATATTAATATTTTGTTTTGTATTGGTGGCGATGGAACGTTACGAGGAGCACATGCTATTCACCAAGAAATTACTCGAAGAGGTCTTAAAATATCAATAGCAGGTATACCCAAAACAATTGACAATGACATAAATTTTATAGATAAATCATTTGGATTTGAAACAGCATTTACCGCAGCTCAAGAAATAATACTCAATGCTCATAATGAAGCCAAAGGCACACAAAATGGCGTGGCACTTATAAAATTAATGGGGCGAGATTCGGGGTTTATTGCAGCAAATGCAGCTTTGGCAGTCCCCGATGTGAATTTTGTATTGATACCCGAAATGGAATTTGATTTAGACGATACCGAAACACAGAATGGATTTTTAAATCATTTAGAACGCCGATTGATACGAAAAAAACATGCAGTAATAGTTGTAGCAGAAGGTGCAGGACAACATTTGTTTCATGCTCACAAAAAAAATATAGATGCCTCGGGCAATGTATTACACGATGATATAGGTATATTTCTAAAAAATCAGATACAAGACTATTTTAAAGGGAAAAACATGCCTGTTTCTGTAAAGTATATCGATCCAAGTTATATAATTAGAAGTGTTCCTGCAAATGCCAACGACAGTAAGTTTTGTGTGCAACTCACATATAAAGCCATTCATGCCGCTATGGCCGGACGAACCGATTTTGTTGTGGGATATTGGAACGGCGCATTTACCCTATTACCCATTGAAGCAGCAACACAAGAACGTAAAAAAATAAATACCGAAGGCGAATTTTGGTGGAATGTGTTAGAAGCAACCGGACAAGCTATGTATATGAAAAAATTGAAAGATTAATTTACACTGTATAATTGGCACCTCTTTTACCACAAAGTTCACAGAGGAACACAGAGTAAATTAAACTCATGGTTCGATGAATGGTTGCTGAGCATGTTGAAGTACTTACCAACCAACTTAAAACTATCTCACCACAGATTACAAAGATTCTCACAGATTCTTTCACTCATGTTTCGATGAATGGTTGCTGAGCAAGTTGAAGTACTTACCAACCAACTTAAAACTATCTCACCACAGATTACACAGATTCTCACAGATTCTTTCACTCATGTTTCGATGAATGGTTGCTGAGCAAGTTGAAGTACTCACCCACCAACTATAAACTCATATCTCATATCTCAAATCTCATATCTCATATCTAATATCTCAAATCTTATAATTAAAAATTACCCTTATACCATATACCGTAAACCTTATACCATTTTTTTACCACAGACTTGTTCCGCCTTGGCGAATTACACAGATTCTTTCTAAAATCAATTAAAAATTAAAAATTCATAATTAAAAATTACCCTTATACCGTTCGCCTTAAACCCTTTTTTTACCACAGATTTCATTGCGATACACAAAGCAGATTTAACTCAAAACTCAAAACTTTGTAAAATTCTGTAAGCATTTTCACGCAAAAACAGACAAAAGGTAACTTATTAAGAAAATGTTATTAATTTTCATAAAAAAGATAAGTATTTTTTTTATTTTAGCCACCTCAATAAATAAGTATAGAAATAAAAATTAATTCATTATGGCAGACAAAAGGAAGTTTATGACATGTGATGGTAACTATGCAGCGGCGTATGTATCGTATGCATTTACCGAAACAGCTGGTATTTACCCTATTACGCCTTCGTCGGATATGGCAGAACATACTGACCAATTTTCGGCATTTGGCAAAAAAAATATATTCGGAGATACAGTAAAAGTTGTTGAAATGCAATCAGAAGCCGGAGCGGCAGGAACTGTTCACGGAGCATTACAAGCAGGCGCGCTTACTACTACATATACGGCATCGCAAGGTTTATTGCTTATGCTTCCTAATATGTATAAAATAGCCGGAGAATTACTTCCTGCAGTGTTTCATGTAAGTGCTCGAGCTATTGCAGCTCAGGCATTGTCAATATTTGGTGACCATCAGGACGTGTATTCTGCGCGTATGACAGGTTTCTCTATGTTGTGTGCAGGTAGTGTTCAAGAAGTTATGGATTTAGGAGCTGTTGCTCACTTATCGGCTATTAAAAGTAGTGTACCTGTTTTACACTTTTTCGATGGATTCCGTACATCGCACGAAATTCAAAAAATTCAGGCTTGGGAATACAGTGAATTAGCTGAAATGGTTGACATGGAAGCTGTTCAAAAATTCCGTGATAAAGCTATTAATCCTGAACATCCGGTAACACGTGGTACTGCACAAAATCCTGATGTGTATTTTCAAGCTCGCGAGGCATCAAATCCATTTTATATGGCAGTGCCAGAAGTAGTTGAACACTATATGAACGAAGTAAATAAACGTACCGGTCGTAACTATCAATTATTTAATTACTACGGTGCTTCTGATGCCGAATATGTAATTATTGCAATGGGTTCGGTAAGTGAAACTATTAAAGAAACTATAGATTATTTGGTAGCAAAAGGCGAAAAAGTAGGTTTCTTGCATGTGCATTTATATCGTCCATTCTCTGTGAAACACTTCTTGGGTGCACTTCCAAAATCGGTGAAAAAAATTGCTGTGTTAGACAGAACAAAAGAACCGGGATCTATAGGCGAGCCATTATATCTTGATGTACGTGCAGCTTTCTATGGTGTTGAAAATGCACCGGTAATTGTTGGCGGACGTTACGGTTTATCATCAAAAGATACTACACCTCGTCAAATAGTTGCTGTATTTACAAACTTAAAACAACCGGAACCTAAAAACGGGTTTACTATTGGTATTGTTGACGATGTTACATTTACTTCGTTGCTCGAAGGTGAAGCTATAAATACTGTACCAGCAGGAACAGTAGAATGCAAATTCTATGGTCTTGGTTCTGACGGAACAGTAGGGGCTAACAAAAACTCTATCAAAATTATAGGTGACGAAACCGACATGTATGCACAAGGATATTTTGCATACGACTCTAAAAAATCTGGTGGTATTACAATTTCTCACTTACGTTTTGGTAAAAAACCTATTACTTCTACGTATTTAGTAAGCAACCCAACATTTGTATCGTGTTCTGAGCCATCGTATTTGACCAAATATGATATGCTCAAAGGAATTCAAAAAGGTGGAACTTTTTTGTTGAATGCATTATGGGATGCAAAAGATATAGAAAAACATTTACCAAATAAAATCAAAAAGCAATTAGCTGTAAATCAAGTTAAATTTTATATAATAAATGCTACAAAAGTTGCTGAAGAAATTGGGCTTGGAAACAGAACAAACTCTATTTTACAATCGGCATTCTTTAAATTGGCAAATGTAATTCCTTATGAAGATGCAGTTGGTTTTATGAAAGCTGCTATTAAAAAAACATATGGTAAAAAAGGTGACGATATTGTTGCAATGAACTGCAAAGCAGTTGACATGGGGGTTGAAAGTTTACAAGAAGTACCTGTAAAACCTGAATGGGCTCAATTACCTGATGGTGAGGAATTAGTAATTTACCAAGGAATTACCGAAAAAACCGAAAAAGAACTTGCTTCGTTTGTTAAAAATATAGCAGGTGTAATGAACAAACAAGAAGGAGATAATTTACCGGTGAGTGCATTCAGAGGTCGCGAAGACGGTACTATTCCAAATGGCACATCGCAATTTGAAAAACGCGGTATTGCGGTACATGTACCCGAATGGCAATCAGACAATTGTATTCAATGTAACCAATGTGCCTATGTGTGTCCTCACGCAGTAATTCGTCCGTTCTTACTCGATGAAAAAGAAATGGCAGGAGCACCTGCAGGATTAAAAACGCTTACCCCGCTTGGTAAAGGATACGAAGGATTACAATATAAAATCCAAATTTCGCCACTTGACTGTACCGGTTGCGGTAGTTGTGCAAATGTGTGTCCGGGTAAAAAAGGTGAAAAAGCATTGGTAATGAAACCTCTTGATTCACAATTGGCTACTGAAAAAGTAAATTGGGATTATATTTCAAACAATGTTACATACAAAGATACAATCAGTGATAAAACCGCAAACGTTAAAAACAGCCAGTTTGCACGTCCGTTATTTGAATTCTCGGGTGCATGTGCAGGTTGTGGCGAAACACCGTATGTAAAACTTATTACACAATTGTTTGGCGATAGAATGACTATAGCAAATGCAACAGGTTGTTCTTCTATTTATGGTGGATCATCGCCTGCTACTCCATACAATGTAAACGAACAAGGCAAAGGTGTGGCATGGGCTAACTCATTGTTTGAAGACAATGCTGAGTTTGGTTTGGGTATGAACATAGCTATGAGCAAACTTCGTGAACGCATAGCCATGAAAATGGAAGAAAGCAAAAACGAAGTATCTGCAGAATTACAAGCAGCATTTACCGAATGGAAACAAGGCATGTACGATGCTGCTGCTTCACAAGTTGCTACCGACAAATTGGTTCCGTTATTAGAAAAAAGTAATGCACCAATAGCCAAAGAAATATTAGCATTAAAACAATATTTATCGAAAAAGTCGAATTGGATACTTGGTGGCGACGGTTGGGCTTACGATATAGGTTTTGGTGGACTTGACCATGTACTTGCTTCGGGAGCCGATGTAAATATTTTGGTACTTGATACCGAGGTATATTCTAACACCGGTGGACAGGCATCGAAATCATCGCCTACAGGTTCGGTAGCTAAATTTGCCACATCGGGTAAACCGGTACGCAAAAAAGACCTTGGACGTATGGCTATGACTTACGGTTATGTATATGTAGCACAAATAGCTATGGGAGCAAATCAAGCACAAACCTTAAAAGCTATTCGCGAAGCCGAAGCATATCCGGGACCATCGTTAGTTATTGCTTATGCACCATGTATTGCACACGGTATTAAAGGTGGATTGACCGGTTCACAAACCGAAGAAAAAAATGCGGTAGAATGCGGGTACTGGCACTTATATCGTTTCGACCCACGATTAGAAGAAGAAGGCAAAAATCCATTCCAATTGGATTCAAAAGAGCCGAATTTTGATGAATATATGAATTTCTTGAAAAACGAAGTTCGCTATACATCATTGGCAAAAACCTTCCCTAACGAAGCGCAAGCATTGTTTAACCAATCGTTGGAAGATGCAAAATGGCGATATAAACAATACCGTTTGTTGAGCGAAATGAAATACGAATAATTCGATTTCTAAGTATACAGAGAAAAAGAGGAAGCGAAAGTTTCCTCTTTTTTTTTATATAAACAGTAAACGTTTTCTTTCTATTTTTTTGCACACTTGCGTATAATGTATTAATTTTGAACTTTATCACCAAGTATACCCCATATTTCTAAAAATTTCTTATTATGAAAGCCTCTAAAGTATTACACAAAGGTGTAACCAGAATTGCTATTGATTTCCCTTATAATCAACGAATTGCTAATGATATACGAACAATACCGGATGCACGCTGGAGTAAAACTTTGGGTAAATGGCATATTCCTTATACCAAACAGGCGTTTGCACAATTACAATTATTATTTCCGAACATAGAATATCCTGTAGCAAAAGATAAAACGACAGACACAGACGATTCAAAACAAAAATCGCACATCCCTATAGAACAAACACAATCAAACACACAAAAAACTGACAAACAAAATGTTACAATTGATGTAATAGGAAGGAAAATAGTTTTAAAAATGCCTAAAGTAGATGTTGATGTTCAGTTTGTACGTTCAATACAATATAGTAAATGGGATAAATCGCAGTTTTGTTGGATACTACCGAATTATGGTGTAAATTTAGAACTGCTCAAAGATTATTTTAAACAACGAATTACAAGAATTACAGAACACGACCACTATGATATTCAAACAAAATCGGGTAAAACATATAGCGTTAAAAAAAATGAAATAGTAGTAATAAAAACTGCAAAAGGAAGGCTCAAACTATTGTATAATTATAATAAGGATATTACAAAAATTATAAAAACAATGCCTTTTCATACATGGGATGCAAAAAATAAATGGTGGACTATACCAAATTCGGAGCAATTGTTACAACAAATACAAGCGACAGCCAATGCTTGCCATATGATTGTAAGTATTCAAGAAGAAGAACAGTGCAAAGATAAAGTAGCCCGCATTACAGCGTTTGATATTCCTAATTACAGAAAATGCCCAAACGAAATGCAAGAAAAACTCATAGAATTGCGGTATAGTAAAAACACATTACGCACATATATACATGCATTCGAAGAGTTTATCAATTATTATAATACACATGATATTTCGGCAATAAGTGAACGAATGATAATAGAATATATACGGTATTTGGTAACAGAACGTAAAATATCGGAGTCGTATCAAAATCAATCAATAAATGCAATAAAATTTTATTATGAGAAGGTATTGGGTGGGGCACGTAAAATATATTCTATAGACCGTCCACGAAGCGAACGTGCGCTTCCGGTTGTTTTAAGCACTACAGAAGTAGCTGATATACTAAAACAGGTGAACAACTTGAAACATAAAACATTGTTAATGGTGGCATATTCCACAGGAATGCGAATAAGTGAACTAAGAAATTTAAAAATAACCGACATAGACTCACAACGAAAACAAATAAAAATAGAACAAGGCAAAGGTAAAAAAGACCGTTATACACTACTTTCTGATAAAGTATTACCACTATTGCGAGAGTATTACAAAGAGTATAAACCTAAAAAATATTTGTTTGAAGGACCTAAAGAAACACAGTATTCAACCTCGAGTATGCAAACTATTTTGCATATGGCAGTGCGTAAAGCAGGTGTAAGCTCCCCCAAAAACCGGACAGTTTAAAAGTATAAAAAAAGTATTAATTTTAAACTGTATTATGAAAACAAAAAAATTTAGTTCCCAAGAGATTGCCAAAATACTCAAGGAGTTTG
>JAJUFK010000133.1 GCA_029266015.1 Bacteroidota bacterium | reverse complement strand
ATTTGCTCGGTAAAAAGTATCCATTTTATAATAAATGGTAATTTTTATCTAAAACTTTTATTTACAATATGTTTTAGAAATTCAAATTTATAGCAAATATACTATGAGACATATACGAGTTGGAATAACACATGGCGATATAAACGGTATTGGATATGAAGTAATAATGAAGGCTCTAAATGATAATAGAGTTACAGAAAAAATTACCGTTATAGTATATGGTTCGCCAAAAGCTGCAGCTTTTCATCGTAAAGTGATTGACTTGCAGAATTTTAGTTTTAATCTTATACAAACAGCCCAAGAGGCTAATCCCAAACGATCAAATATAATAGATTGTTGCGATCCGGAATTAAAAGTAGAACCGGGTATTTCTACAATAGATGCAGGCAAGGCTGCTTTTCAAGCATTAAAAGCAGCAGTAGCCGATTTGCGAAATAATACTATTGATGTTGTTGTTACAGCACCAATAAATAAAAAGAATATTAACGAGGCAGGGTTTGAATTTCCGGGACATACTGAATTTTTTGCTTCTCAGTTTAATTCACCAAATCATGTAATGTTGCTTATGAATGATGTAATGAAAGTAGGTGTAGTTGCAGGTCATATACCGGTTTCACAAATATCTTCGTTTATTACAAAAGAAAAAATTGTTCAAAAATTAGAGGTGTTAAATTCATCTATGATTTCAGATTTTGGAATTCGAAAGCCTCGTATTGCTGTTTTGGGATTGAATCCTCATGCCGGAGATGAAGGATTACTAGGAAATGAAGAACAAACAGTAATAATACCTGCAATTCAAGAAGCTCGTAATAAGGGTATTATGGCTCTTGGGCCATATGCTGCCGATGGTTTTTTTGGATCCGGTGAATTTTCAAAATTTGACGTTATTTTGGGAATGTATCATGACCAAGCATTAGCACCATTCAAGGCGTTAGCATTTGATAATGCCGTAAATGTAACTCTAGGGCTCCCTATTGTGAGAGTGTCGCCGGCACATGGAACAGCATATAGCTTGGTCGGTCAAAATCAAGCTTCTGAATTATCAATGATTCAAGCAATTTTTACGGCTTGCGATATTTATGAATCGCGAGTAAATTACAGAGAATTAGTTGCTAATAAACTTACACAATAGAATCGTATGTTAGAATACATTAGCGGTACAATACAAAAACTAACTCCTACCTATGCCGTGATAGATAATGCAGGAATTGGGTATTTTGTTAATATAAGTGTATATACATGTCAAAAAATTACACAAAACTCTCAAACAACGTTGTTGGTACATGAAATAATACGTGAAGATGCCCATGAATTATTTGGTTTTTGTGATGAGACCGAACGTTCAATGTTTCGCATGTTAATCTCCGTTTCAGGAGTAGGAGCTAATACTGCACGAGTAATATTATCAAAGTTGTCGGCACAAGAAGTAGCGTCATCAATAGCATTAGGCAATGTGCAAGTATTACAAGCAGTAAAAGGTATTGGAGGAAAAACAGCTCAGCGTATAATAGTTGATTTAAAAGATAAGGTTACATCAATTTATCAGGGTGAAGAAATTTTTGTATCTCAAGGCAATACTTTAGTTCACGAAGCGTTATCAGCACTGCTTATGTTGGGATTTGCCAAAAATTCAGTTGAGAAAATAGTGCAGACAATAGTATCGGAACAAACATATACAAGTGTAGAAGACGTAGTAAAAGCTGCATTAAAACGTTTGTAATACTTTGGAAATGCCATAAATAATATAGAGAAGTTTGAAGAATTTACACAAAGCATATTTCATATTAGTATTTGCTATGATAGGCATAGTGGTTGCCTCAGCCTCTGTGTATATGTATCGTACTTCTTCGTATTTGTTATATAAATCTGTAGCCCCACCCGATACTATTCCTAAACAAGTTGATTTAAAGTATCCTCTCCCGCAAGAAAATCCAAATCCGTTTAAAGATAATGTGGTGCAAAGTTCAGGAATACGACTTAAAGAATCTCCTGAATATACATTTAAAGTAACGTTTAATGAAGAAACAGGTGAGTATGAAATTGTAAAAATGCTTGGAGATATTCCTATTGGAGCTCCGTATTCTATGTCTGCTAAAGAATATTTTGATTTTTCTGCATCACAACGACGAGACCAATATTGGAGAACCAGAGCATATGAGTCAAGGGGAGGAGGTAGTTCTTCGTACAAGCCAAGTTTAGATGTGCCGGGAGCTAACAATGAAACATTTTTTGATGAAAATTTTGTTGATATCAAACCTCAGGGAGCTGCTGAAATTTCATTTGGTTTTAAACATACAAACAATCAAAATCCCCGATTTTCTAAAAAGCAGCAACGAAAAACGCAATTCGATTTTGATAATAAAATTCAAATGAGTGTAACGGGTAAAGTTGGTGATAAAGTTGCTCTTACCGTAAAATATGATACCGAATCTCAATTTGAATTTGATAAAGAAGTGAAACTTGAATATGAAGGAGATGAAGATGAAATAATTAAAAAAATAAACGTAGGTGATGTTTCATTTCCAATACCAAGTTCTCTTATTACAGGTAGTCAAAGTTTATTTGGGGTACATACCGAAATGCAATTTGGTAAATTATATGTCAATAGTGTTTTTTCTCGTCAACAAGGAGAATTTTCTACAATTAAAGTCCAGGGGGGAGCACAAGTAGAAGAATTTAAAATTCGTGCCGATAATTATGATAAAAATAAACACTTTTTTTTAGGTCACTATTTTAGAGATAATTACGAACAATCTTTTGCAACAATTCCCGAAATTTCCAGTGGTATTCAAATTCGTAAAGTTGAAATTTGGGTAACTCAAACTTCTGTAGGAAAAGAAGATGCTCGAAATATATTAGCAGTTACAGATTTAGGCGATGAATATGTATTGGGACCCGATGGTAAAAAATATTCGTTGCCTTCTAATGGTAAATTATATAAAGAATTAAAGAATATTCAAGGAATTCGTAATATAAATAATATTTCATCACTTTTAACAGGAAAACTTGAACAAGGTCGTGACTATGAAAAAATAGAACAAGCTGTTTTGTTGAAGCCAAATGAATATGATATAAATAATAAATTAGGTTATATATCATTACGTTCAGCAATAAATCCTGCAAAAATACTTGCAGTAGCATATGAATACGAATATCAGGGACAAGTGTATCAGGTAGGTGAATTTACCAGCGATGGGGTAGAACACCCTGATGTATTAATTGTTAAAATGTTAAAAGGTTCTAATATGAATCCCACTTATAATAATTGGGATTTAATGATGAAAAACGTGTATGCCCTTGGTGGATATAAAATTACAAATGAAGATTTTAGCCTTAATATATTGTATGAAGATGATAGAACCGGAACGCCAATTCCCTATATACCTGAAGGAAATATAAAAGGCAAAAACTTATTGTCGGTTATGAACTTAGATACAATTACAAATGATAAATTGCCATATGCCGATGGAATATTTGATTTTGTAGAAGGGTACACCATAAATTCTTCAAGAGGATTGTTGTTTTTTCCTGTCTTAGAGCCTTTTGGCAGTCATTTGCAAAAAAAAATTGGAAATCCTACAGTTGCTCAAAAATATGTATATACTCAATTATATGATTCAACACAAAGTGCTGCACGCCAAGTAGCAGAAAAAAATAAGTTTGTAATTCAAGGAAAATATAAGTCGGCTGTACGTTCCGAAATACCATTAAATTCAACAAATGTAGAAAAAAATTCGGTAACTGTAATTGCAGGTGGCCGTGTGCTGGTTGAAGGAGTTGACTATACTGTTGATTATATGGGAGGAACTGTAAAAATTATTAACGAAGGTTTGTTGCAATCGGGTGCAGATATTACCATAAAAGCAGAAAGTAATCCATTGTTTAGTATGAAAACTAAAAATTTAATGGGAACCCGATTTGATTATAGATACAATCAAAATATAAATTTTGGTGCTACTATCATGCGTTTGTCAGAAAAACCTGCAGTTCAAAAAGTAGGTTTTGATGATTATCCAATATCTAACACTATTTGGGGGGTCGATGCAAATTATTCTACAAAATCTATTTTTCTTACATCGTTAGTTGATAAATATGTGCCATTTGTAAAAACAAAAGAAGTTTCTCAAATTAATTTGTCCGGCGAATTTGCTCAATTAATTCCGGGACAATCAAAATATATTTCAGATGCCGTAGAACTTGATAATTTTGAAAGTACAGAAGGTAGAATTTATTTGCGTGAACCAACTGCGTGGAAAATAGCAAGTACACCGCAATTGCAAAAAAATATGTTTCCCGAAGGATATTTAATTAACGATTTGGCATATAATTATAATAAAGCTCATATTACATGGTATAACATAAATACTACGTTTTATCAAACACGTAATTCTCCCGTAAGTAAACAAATTCAAGAACAAAATTTTTCGCGTGCTGTATATCAAACAAGTTTATTTCCTAACCGAGATTTAACTTCTGTTGAAGATATGCCTATGACAATATTAAATATTGCATATTATCCGTATGAACGAGGACAAAATAATTACGATACTAAAGGAAGACCGGGAATTTCTGCCGGAATAAATTCTCAAGGATATTTAAAAAATCCCGAAACTCGATGGGGAGGGATTATGCAATCGCTTACTACTACTGATTTTGAAGAGAGTAATGTAGAATATATAGAATTTTGGCTTATGGATCCTTTTGTAGATGATACAGCAGCAATTCATAAGGGGGGCGATTTTTATATTAATCTAGGTAGAATTTCTGAAGATGTTTTGCGAGATGGTCGTAAATCTGCCGAAAATGGAATGCTACCAGACCCAACACGATATGATCAAACAATATGGGGTAGAGTACCTAATTATTCTATTGTAGAAACGGGTTTTAGTAATGATGTGGAACGGATTATACAAGACGTTGGATTAGATGGATTGAATGATGATGCTGAACGAAAATTTTTTGCAAATTATTTGAAAGAAATTAAAGATATTGTAAGCGATGAATCAATTTTTCAACGCTTTTACAATGACCCTTCTTCCGATAATTATTCATCGTATCTTGATAATAGAGGGGTAAATTCTGATATAGTTTGGATGTATAAATATTTTAGCGGAAATGATGGTAATACTCCTAAGGCAAGTACTCAAGGGGTATCATCATATAAACCCGATATTGAGGATTTGAATAATGATAATACTTTGCAAGAAACAGAAGCTTATTATCAATATCATATTAGTTTGCGCCCCGAAGATATGGTTATAGGAAAGAATTTTATAGTTGATAAAATTGTTGAAACTACTAAGCAAAATAATAGAACTACATACACAAATTGGTATCAAATAAAAATACCTATACAAACTGAAGATAAACAAAGAATAGGCGATATTTCTGATTTTAGAGATATTCAAACTATGAGAATGTTTTTACGAGGTTTTAGTGATTCTGTTGTATTAAGAATAGCAGAATTTGCTTTAGTATATAGTAGTTGGCGTAGATACAATAAACCATTATATGAAGCTGGAGAATACGATTTATTTAATGATTCTGAATTTGATATTTCTGTTGTAAATATTGAAGAAAATGCATCTCGTTCCCCTATAAATTATGTATTGCCTCCCGGTGTTGATAGAGTTATTGATCCTAATAGTCAAAGTATTAAAGAATTAAATGAAACAGCATTGTCGCTTAAAGTTGTTGATTTAGAAGATGGTAATTCAAAAGCTGTATATAAACAATTTAATAAAGATTTGCGTCAATTTGGTAAAATTGAAATGTTTATACATGCCGAAGCATTAGAAGATCCTGCTTATAATTTAGAAGATGGTGATTTATGTGCTTTTATTCGAATAGGTTCTGACTTTACTGAAAATTATTATGAATATGAAGTTCCGTTGAGTTTAACTTCACCGGGAAAATATAATAAAGATTTAGAATCGGATAGACTTAAAGTATGGCCACAAGAAAATATGGTCTCGCTTGATTTAGCTACTCTTAAAAAATTGAAATTGGAACGAGATAAAATGATAGCTGATGGTGTTTTGCCTGACCTGCAATCGTATCATGTATATTCTATAGCCCAGGGTAAAAATAGGGTAAGCATAAAAGGAAAACCAAATATAGGTAATGTTCGCACTATAATGATAGGTGTACGTAATAAGAAAAAATCTGTAAAAAATCCGTTCGATGATGGATTAAAAAAATCTGGAATTGTATGGTTTAATGAGTTTAGATTGACAGATATTGATGATCAAAGTGGTTGGGCAGCAATAGCCTCTGCTCGTATAGCATTTGCCGATTTTGCTACATTATCTTTATCCGGGAAAACAAGTAAACCCGGGTTTGGAGGTATAGACCAAAAAATATTTGAACGAAGTCAGGAAGATTTATATCAATACGATATAGCATCTAATGTAGCTTTACACAAATTTTTCCCGGAAGCTTGGAGTATTAGCTTACCTTTTTATGTAGATTTTTCCGAAATATACATTATGCCACAGTATGACCCTACCAATCCTGATATTTTGTTGAAACAATCACTTGAAAATATGACAACGCAACACGAACGAGATTCATTACTTAGAATTACTCGTGATTTTACACAACGCTTTTCATATAATTTTACTAATGTTCGTATAAACAAACAATCAACAAAACAATACCCTTGGAATATTTCTAACTTCTCT
>JAJUFK010000394.1 GCA_029266015.1 Bacteroidota bacterium | reverse complement strand
GCCCCGTCATTTGCATTAAAATTTCCTTCACACACTACAAATATTCCATCTGAATACCCTTTTTCCGGGCTAATAGGATCTTCTTTGCACGAAGAAAATAATAAAATTGCACCAATGCATACTGTTGTTGTAATTTTTGTAATTGTTTTCATAATAGTAAAAAGTATTAATTAATTAAAAATTGTATTTTACATTCTAAATATCTTCCGGGTAACGGATACGAACGAACCGATTCATAAACGGTATTGGTAATATTTTGTGCAGATACAGAATAAACCGAAGTAATTTTTTTATTGGTTAATGAATATTCTATGTGAGCATTCAATACTGCATATTGATTCATAGTATTTCCTATGGAATAATAGCGTTTTGAATTATATAATACATGAACACCGGCATTCCACGATTTGTATTGTATAGCAGGTTGTAAAAACAAAGCATATTTAGGTACATAATACAATCTATGCCCAATGGCTTCGTCGGTTTGCAATGATGAATTAATTTTAGCAATATGGGAATTATTATAATCAAATCCAATATTTGAAGAAACCGTTACATTGTGGATAGTAGTACCGGTTTTAGCACGCAATTCAAGCACCTGAATAGTAGCTTGTGCAACATTCATAGGATGCCACTGGGCACCTTGCGGAATCCACAATATTCTATTTGTAATATACCCTTCATAATATGCTACGTCAGTAACAAGCCACATTTTTTGTGTATGTTTCCAAGTTTGTTGCGAACCTATTTCCCATGTATGCCCTCTCTCTGGAAGTAAATGAGGATTTCCCCATTGTTCCCAGTATAAATCATTAAATGTTGGAGTTCTAAATTTTTTTCCGCCATTGGCACGTAAAAGTATTTTTGATGGTACAATATCATATTGTATACCTGCAGTATACAACAATGGAATACTATACTTTGAATTATATTCCTTACGAAAAGAAATATTTGATTGCAAACGTGATTTTTTATATTGCAAAGCTAATATTCCGGCTTTTGTATATTCCGTTTGAACTTGTTTATAATTACTTACATTCGCAGAATTAATTGAATATTGCACTTCTGCATCGCCGGTTATACATGATGAAAGATATCTGCGAATTTTTAAAGTATGTACTAATCGATTACTTTCAATAGAACTCTGTTGTAAAACTTTTGCATATTGCTTTGTTTCCTTTGTATATAGTTGCGCATCAGATATATATGCACTTTTAACAGTAATTTGGAATTTTTTATATATCAGTTGATTAGAGATAAATGATTTAAAACTTGTATCTTGTTGATTTTCTACAAAATAAGGAGTACTTCCCATAATTGGAGGAATATTACACGTTCTTGCGGTATACCACACCCCTACTTTTGTCTGAAAATACTGATTCCACTGAGCAAACAATGTTTGTGTAACCGAAAAACCTTGATATTCGCTATTTACTCTTTGGGTATGTATTTTTCTAATATAATCATAATAAGGAAAATTATTGTTTGATTTGGCATATAGAAATGTAGATTTAGATTGAAACCTTTGATTTCCAAACGATAATACATAAGCATATTTGCGTGTACAAAAACGACCTTGCGTTTACTGAACAGATGCCGATGTATTTTTTTGTTTGGTTGGTTCTGAAAATAACT
>JAJUFK010000373.1 GCA_029266015.1 Bacteroidota bacterium | reverse complement strand
ATATAAAGTACTCATGTTGTTTACCAAAAAGTTATACAAAAATTTATATAGCCGTAAATCATTCAAATTGAACAACTTGCTTACGAACATAAATGTTTGATCCCTCTTGTATTGTATTATCTGGTTGTACTTTATTCATTTTAGCTAATCGTTGCAATGATACACCATATAACTGCGAAATACTATGTAATGTTTCTCCTTTTTGCACCTTATGTGTAAAATATGGTTTTTCTGCTCGAACCTTTTTTGGCTGAATATATACAATTCCTCCCGGATCAATTGTTTGACCTGGTTTTAAATCATTATAGATATATAATTTCCAAACCGGGATTGAGAACTTTTGAGAAATAAGAAACATAGTTTCATTTTCTCCTAAAATAATAAACTCTACACCATTATTTTTATATATTTCTCGTCCGAATTTTTTCTTAATTGATTTATTTTCGGTAGGTACAGGAGGCGCAACTGTGGGATTAGGAGCTGAACCTACAACAACAACTTTTGTATTATCGGCACTAATCTTTTCTTGCGTTTTTAGTGCTATAGCATAGGTTTCAGAATTATCAAATTTATACAATTCATTATCTTCTATTATTCTAATTAACATTTGAGCATATTCGGGATTTGTAGCATATCCTGCTTTTTGTAACCCATATGCCCATGACTTATAATCTGACACAGGTATTGAAAATAAGAATGAATAGCGTTGTCCGTTTTTTAAAAATTCTGAATGATCAATATATGAATCTATCGCTTGTGGATACACTCTAAAACACTCATTTTTAGTATCATCATCAAAATATATCTTTTTACCTGACCATGTTGTATGACATTTGATACCAAAATGATTATTTGCTTCGAGTGTTAATGCGCTATTACCATTGTTTGATTCTAAACATGCTTGAGCTAAGGTAATACTTGCGGGAATACCCGTTCTTTGCATTTCCTTTACTGCTAAAGGCGCATAAACTTCTATATACTCACCGCGAGTCATCTTTTTTTGAGCAACTCCAACTATAGTAAGCATTACTAATACCGCAAATAAACCTAATTTTCTCATTTATATACCTTAATTGCACAAAAATATTGAGTAAAACAATACAGCACTATAAAAAACTGAAAATTCTATTCACAACTTATGAAACATTACAAATTATGTAATATTTACTACAACCTTACATATATGATTTATCTAGCAAAATAGTTATATATATGAATTTTAGAATGTTATGAATTTTAATTCAATTTATAATCTAAATTCTCATGATTTACTAAATACTCTATAAAGTCTGCATTTAATTCAACACGCATATTAAGCGATTTTAAGGTAAGTGTAATATTTTCAACTCTATCATATACCATAAATGTTAATGGTAAACCTTTTGTTTCATCTACTTCTGCTATTTCTTTTATTTCCTGAATTATATGCTCATTAATATTATTAATATTTATTTGTATAGTAATCTGTTTTATTTTATCTTTTAAACTATCTAAAGGGTCAATTTTTTTAATTTTATATTCATATTCTAAATTTTCCTTATACTTATTTCGTTCAACTTTTAATGTGAGTGCAAGCTTCTCGCCCATAACTATAAAAGGCGAAAATTCAGTTTGATCTTTACCGAATAAAGTAAACTCAAAACTTCCATTAAAGTCATCTAATGTAAATTTAGTATATTGTTTTCCGGTTTTAGTTTCTAATATATTTACTTTGGTAACCATACCGGCAACAGTGAATTCTTTATCAAAATACTTACTCATGTCATCTAATTGACTAAGAGTAGCACGACAAAAATTTGAAATAATCATTTTGTATTCATCAAGAGGATGAGCGGATAAATATATTCCTATATGCTCTTTTTCTTTACGTAAATATTCCATATTTGACCAACGAGGAGGATTTGGTATAGCAGGT
>JAJUFK010000070.1 GCA_029266015.1 Bacteroidota bacterium | reverse complement strand
GTTGTTATAACAAAACAACCGCAATCTATTGAACCACAAAGCATTCAAGTTTCAGGAAAAGGAAACTTCACAATTTTGGGAGTACAGTTTCGCACAAATTATCTCGAAAAGCAACAACAAGAAAAACAAGTATTGGAACTCTCCGAAAAACGAAAACTCATTGACAATACCTTAAAATTAGTAACAGAAGAAATAAATGTGTACAAAACCGAAACACAATTACTCGAAAAAAATATGGAAATTAAAGGTGCTAATGCTGTATTAGTTACATCAGAACTTGAAAAGACAGCAAACTTTTACCGAAGCAGATTATTAGATATAAAAAAGAAAATTATAGAAGCTCAAAATAAACAAACAGACTTACAGACACAACTTAAAGACATTGACAAGCAACTATTTGAAATAAAAGCTAAAGCAGAACAATATATTGGAGAAATTGTAGTAACAGTTTCATCTAAAACGCAACAAACAATTCAATTAGAAAGTAATTATTATGTAAATGATGCCGGTTGGGTTCCGCAATATGATATTCGTGTAAAAGACGTTCAAAGTCCGGTTGCACTTACCTATAAGGCATCTATTTATCAAAACACCGGTATTTCATGGAAAAATATTCAAGTTCGACTTTCAACAGGTAATCCAACACTTAGTGGTAATGTTCCTATTCTTTCGCCTTGGATACTTCAACGTGAAATAGAAATAGTGAGAGCAGGATATAGTTATGCTCCTAAAGCTATGGCTTTATATGAAGAATCTTTGGGAAACGATGTAACTTCAGCTGTAGTTGAAAAAGCAAAAAAAACTACAGCTACCGTAAATAATAAACTTACTACAATTGAATTTGCTATCCAAGAACTTATTAGTTTACAATCAGGAGAAAAAGAAGCAATTGTAACTATTCAAGAATATGCTATACCTGCGTCATATACATATGTAAGTATTCCTAAATTAAACAAAAGCGCATTTTTATTAGTATACATCAAAGGATATGAAGGTTATTCTTTATTATCGGGAAATGCAAACATATTTTTTGAAGGTTCATTTGTTGGTCAATCATATTTTGAAACAGAAAACACACAAGATTCTTTACAGATTTCATTAGGCAGAGACAAAGGAATACAAATTGAAAGAAATCGCATTCAAGACTTTAGTGAGAAGAAAATGATGGGACAAAAGCGCAAACAACTATTTTCGTATGAAATTATAGTACGAAATACAAAACTGATTACTGTTCCTATTATAATACAAGATCAAATACCTATCTCAGGTCAACAAGAAATAAATGTAAGTTCTGTATCGCACCCCGAAGGAACACTTGATTCAAAAACCGGTACAGTAACATGGAAGTTTAATTTGGATAAATCAATCACAAAAAAACTTCAAATTTCATATATGGTGGAATATCCTAAAGATTGGAAAATAGAGGGGTTGTCAAGATAAATTGGTGAATTCAAAAAACAAATCAGAACATTTTTTATGTTCTGATTTGTTTTTTATAAAGCACTGATTCAATAAAATATTAATTATTTTACAAACTTTATCTTCGTTTTATTTGCAATATTTACAAGAGTCAACATAACAGGAACCTCAACCAACACTCCAACTACTGTAACCAATGTAGCTCCCGAATCTAACCCAAACAACACTATAGCAACTGCTACGGCAAGTTCAAAAAAATTGCTTGCACCTTTCATTGCCGCAGGTGCTGCAATATTATGAGGCAAGTTCCATTTATAGGCCCATATATATGCTATACCAAATATTATAAAAGTTTGTATTATAAGTGGAATTGCTATTAAAACTATATGATACGGATTTGAAACAATTACATCTCCTTGAAATGAAAAAATAATTATAAGCGTAAGAAGTAATCCAATAATTGTTGTACTCGAAAATTTCTTGATAAATACATTTTCAAAATACTCTAATCCTTTACGAGATACAACATATTTACGAGTAACAAAAGCAAATAATAATGGAATAACAATAAACAATACTACCGAAAACAATAACGTATTCCATGGAATTGAAATACCACTAACTCCCAACAAAAATCCAACTATGGGGATAAAAGCAACTAATATAATTAAATCATTAATTGCAACTTGCACCAACGTATATGCAGCATTTCCTTTGGTTAAATGACTCCACACAAAAACCATTGCAGTACATGGGGCAGCGCCAAGCAATACAGCACCGGCTATGTACTGTTGTGCTAAATCTACCGAAATAACCTTAGATAAAAAAATATAAAAAAATACCCAAGCAATACCAAACATGGTAAATGGTTTAATAAGCCAATTCACAGTAAGTGTTACAGCAAGACCTTTTGGCATTGTTACTGCTTGTACAACACTACCAAAATCAATTTTAAGCATCATTGGAAAAATCATAATCCAAATAAGAATTGCTATTGGTAATGATACTTGAGCATATTCAAATTGTTCTAATAATTGTGGTATAATAGGTAGAAATTTACCTATTACAATACCAACAACAATACAAATAGCTACCCATATACTTAAATATTTGTCGAAAAACGACATGCTTTGCACTTCTTTCATAGTTGTGGTTTTATTTGCTCTGTATATAATTTGTAAAATCCTTGTTTTATTTCGTCGCGTACTCTACGAAATTCACTTTGTATAAATTCCGGGGTTCCTGTAGCATGAGAAGGATCGTCAAACCCCATATGTAATCTATGTTTTACTTTTCCAATAAATGCGGGACATGCTTCATTAGCTCCGCCACATACAGAAATAACATAGTCCCATTCTTCATCTAAATATTGCTCTACTTGATCTGACGTATGATGACTTATATCAATACCTATCTCTTTCATTGCAGCAACAGCACCTTCATTTAGTTTACCTGCAGCTTGAGTTCCTGCTGAACAAACAGTAAGTCTTGTATCAAATGATTGTAAAAAACCATGTGCCATTTGACTTCTACAACTATTACCGGTACATAAAATTAAAATTTTCATAATTATTGCATTTAACAGTTACATTGAATTGAATTATTTTGAATATCATAAAAAAAAGAATCGAATAAATTTTTGAATTTTACTACAGTATCATAACACAAGCAATAATTAATTTTCAATCCATCAATTTCACCATGTATTAATCCTAAATCTTTTAACTCTTTTACATGTTGTGAAACGGTAGTTCTACTCAAAGGCAAATGCTCCGAAATATCACCGGAAATACACGTTTTACTTTCAGCCAAAAATTTTAAAATAGCAATACGAGCCGGGTGCGATATAGCTTTACCAAACTCTGCAAGCTCTTGCAATTCTGTTTCAAACAATTCTTTTTTTATCATATAACAATATTTATATTCGTATGACGCAAACATACGACATAAAATGGTAAAAAACAAATAATAAGTATACATAATTTAAAAAACTTTATTTGATTAGTTTTTTTTAATATAAATCAGTATATTTGCCTGATGTGTAAATAATATAAAACTTGATACTATGAAAAGATTTTTACTTATTCCTATTTTTACAGTTATATGTGCTTCGTTGTTTGCACAAGGTGAAATAAAAAATGCAACACATGCCAATTTTGCTTGGAATCGGCCTATTATGAATTATGGAGAACAAATAAATCGCAATTCAGCTGAAAATGTGTATTTATTTTATCAAAATCAATATCAAGATTTTAAGCATTACGGTGGTTCTTTTGAGTTTGGTTCTTCATTTTATATTCACCCAACAGGATTTGTAAAAGGATTTAAAGCAGGTGTTTTAGTTGATTTTATAGATTTTGGAGCTAACTATTTAACATATACTGACTCATCTATTCAATTGGCAACACCTACTAACATAAAAACAATTCAAAAATGTCATGACCTTACAGCACGATATTCTCTTAATGTAGGAGCTATGACTACATATAGTCCTAAAAAAAGTATATACTTTGACTTATATTTTAAATTAAGACCTACTTTTGCTGTTAATTATTTAAGAGCACCAATGTGGGAAGGTATATATGACAGAATTTATACCAATGAAAATCAATCTGATATATTTTTACCGAATGGTGAACCCAAAATACATAAAAGAACAGTAGAAGAAACCAGTATTGGATTAGGACTTAATTATTCATATGGTATAAATATACGTGTTGCAAAAGTTCTAGTTGGAGCAGAAATAATTTCGGGCAAACTGAAATATAAAGCCGGTGCAATTATTGGAATGGATCAAACAGTTCGCGACCAATATTTAAAACTTAAATTAGGATTTTTCTTCGCAGAATAAACTAAAATCAAAATAAAAAAATATTATAATCTCCAATATATTAAAGTATTGGAGATTTTTATTTTTAAAAATATACAAAACATAATCTTTTTACGTACTTTTACATTAATAAATCAATATTGAAGCATGATTCAACATTTTTTCAAAATAATTGTAATAAGTACTATAGTTTTTACCCTATCATGTAACAAACAAGAACAATATGGGTTTGATGAAAATGATACAATTCGTGGTATTTGGGGACAAACTATATTATATAATGAATATGGATTGCCTCTGCAAAACAATGAAGGTATAATTGTTACAGCACATTGTATAGATACATTAGGTACAGATAATTCGGGTAATGCAATAGTATTGGATACTATACTTTCAACTACTACAGATTCCAAAGGTATGTGGCAATACAACAAAGCTCCCGGAGGGTTATATTATATAGAATTTTGGAAAGAAGGATTTTGTAAAAACTCTGTATACAATTACATATATGACACATTACGAGCTGATACATTAGATATGTTATATTTATCTCAAAAACCTCAAGCTTCTATTATTTTTGATTCTGTATCGGTACAATCTTCTATTCTCTATTTATCACGCACTATATCATTTAATTCATCAAATACCAACAATTATATGCTTTCTACATGGTATTTTTTTGACACTACAGCACAAGTAAGCAATACCAAACACATGTATGCATATATGTCGGGAGCTGCTATTGGTAAAGGGGGAATGCAACAATCGTTTACAACAAAAAAACCGCTTGACAAACTCTATGAAAATGGCTTTAAAGAAGGTACAAAAGTATATGTAACATGTGCTGTTGACAACGCTAAATATGTACAATATTATGATGCTTCGGGTACAATTATGTTTCCAAACATCTCGCAACTTTCTGCTGTTAAAACATTTATAATGCCCAAAGAAAACTAATACAGATGAAAACTCTACTGTATGCCATATTCTTTATTTTATTTTTATCATCATCGGTATATCATCCTATTCATATTTCATACACTAAAATTGAAAATAAAGGCAATGAAATAAAAATGTTAGTAAAAATATTTTCCGATGATTTAACACAAGCTGTACAATCATATTATAATAAAAAAACTATTTCCGACTCAGATTTTCTAAACTATATTCTTACAACTACAAAAATTACTATAAACGGTAAACTTGTAGTGTTTACATTTAAAGAAAAAAAATCACAAGACGCTGCTGAATGGTACTATTTTATATCAAAGGAGCATACTGCAAATTGTAATATTTCGGTTGAAAATAATTTATTGTGTAACATATACCATGATCAAAAAAATTTGGTAATAATATCATGTAATTCGCAAGAAAAGGGTTTTAGCCTTGATTATTCAAACAGAACCTGTATCTATTAAACAATGAAAAAAATCATTACCATAGTATTTAGTATACTGTATACAACTCTGTTGTATGCAACGCATAACAGAGCCGGTGAAATAACGTATCGGCAAATATCGGCTTATACTTATGAAATTACACTTATAACATATACATACACTCCAAGCTATGCCAATGAAACACGCGATGTGCTTCCTATTGATTGGGGCGATGGAACTATGAGTAATATACCTCGAATACAAATTGAATATTTACCTGATAACTATACCAGAAATACTTATAGGATGACTCATACATTTCCCGGACCGGGTACTTTTCGTTTAGTAATGGAAGATCCTAATAGGAATCAAGGTGTTGCAAATATTTTTGATTCAGTAAATATTCCTTTTTCAATTTCTACTACATTGCGAATAGATGCAATATTAGGTAATAACAGTACCCCTATTCTACTAAACCCTCCTGTTGACAAAGCTGCATTGGGCCAACGATTTGTACATAACCCTGCAGCATATGACCCCGATGGTGATAGCTTATCGTATGCTCTTACTGTATGTACCGGGCAAAATGGAGAACCTATTCCAAATTATACATTTCCGCAAGCCAGTAATCAATTCTATGTCGATTCTATTTCGGGTGATTTGGTTTGGGATGCTCCTGTTGCATTAGGTATATACAATGTAGCTATGGTAGTAAAAGAGTGGCGAAAAGGCGTTCTCATAGGTCAAGTAGTACGTGATATTCAAATAGAAGTATTTCAATCAAATAATAATACTCCTATGATTGACCCTATAGAAAACATTTGCATACGTGCTAATGATACTGTAAGACTTACAGTAAAAGCTCATGATATTGACAACAACTACATAACTTTAAGTGCAAGTGGTGGCCCATTAGAAAAAGTAAGCAGTAAAGCCACCTTTTCTTCTATTTCGGGATTTGGCACTATACAATCCGAATTTTTGTGGACCCCCTCATGCAATGAAATTCGCGAACAACCCTATACCATTGTATTTAAAGTTGTAGATGCAGGCAATGAAATTTCGCTTGCAGGTTATAAATATGTTACCATTCAAGTTATAGGGCATGCTCCGGTGCAATTACAAGCAACATCTAAAAGTTTTGCTATAGATGTGCAATGGGCTGACACAATTTGTTCAAATCAACAATCATATAGTATTTATAGATCAACACTATCTCAACCTTATACTCCAGATTATTGCGAATCAGGGTTACCTCAATCTTTACAACCATCATATTCTTATATACACACTGTTCCCGGTTCTCAACACAATCTATATGATTCTAATAACGGCATAGGGTTAAGTCCTGGTTTTACGTATTGCTACAGAATTCTATCTCATTACTCCGATAATTTCCCATCATACATATCGCCAGAAATATGTGTAGAACTAAAACCTACTATTCATGTAATTACAAATGTGAGTGTACAAAAAACCCATAAAAATCAGGGAGAAATTTTTATAGCATGGTCATTGCCGCGTGATTTTGATTCTATTACCTATCCTAAACCCTATCAATATAAAATATATCGTTCGTTCGGATACTTTGGTACCAATTTTCAAGAAATTGGAACTATTCAGGGGTTATATGATACTACCTTTATTGACACGGGTATAAATACAACCGATTCTGTATTTTCATATAAAATAGAATTATATTCTTTGGCAAGCGGTTCACCTATTCTCATTGGGAATCCGCCAATTTGCTCTTCACCTTTTGTTACACTTATTCCTCAAAATAAAAAAATAACATTACGAGTAAATGCACAAGTTGGCTGGCAAAACGATTCTATTTATGTATATCGTAAAGAATTAAATTCTGATATATTCAAATATATAGGCATATGCAACGGACAAGAATTTATTGACAGCGGTCTTGTAAACTTACAAGAATACTGTTATTATGTAAAAACAAGCGGATATTTTACTAATGCTCAATTACCACAACGGGTATATAATTTTTCGCAAATAGCATGTACATATCCTGCCGACACTGTGCCTCCCAAAGCACCAAAATTTGTTATAAACCAAAATTGCAATACACTATCTCGTACTATTTCATGGACTATAGACACAACCGATGAAATAGAAACTGTAAATATATATTACAAACATTGCAAAACAAATTCCTATACGCTATTAGCAAGTCTTTCAAAACTACAAACACAATTCATTCATACGTTTGCAGATACGGTTCGTTCTATGGCAGGTTGTTATTATATGACTTGTATTGATTCTGCCGGTAATGAATCAACTATACGGAATGATACCTGCTTGTATAATTGTCCTCTCTATACATTACCAAATATTTTTACACCAAACGCCGATGGGCAAAATGATGTATATCATCCTACCGTAAACAGATTTGTAGAATATGTTGATATGAAAATATATGACAGTTGGGGAAATCTGGTATTTGAAACAAAAAATCCTTCAATTTTGTGGAAAGGTTTCAATGGTAAGACAAAGAAACCTCTTGATGACGGAGTTTATTATTATGTTTGTGATGTTTATGAATATTGGGCCGATTGTAATATTCATCCACGTACCTTAGTAGGATTTATTCATATGTTCTCTGACGGAAAAAAAATATTACAACAACATGAGTAAAAAATTTATATATATAATTTTGATTGTAATAGGATTACAACCCGCTTTTTCTCAACCCCCTCACCTATTGCATGCTCAAGTTGCTTATGATTATGGCTACTACGATTCTGTATTTACATATATTTCTCCACACAATTCACAACCGGAATATGCAGAATTATGTGGCAAAACATATTTTGCTACTGCAATGTATACACAGGCTTTACAATGCTTTTCACTCGCACATACTCCCATGAGTTACTATTATATTGCAAGTATATTTGCCATACAACAACAAACCGATTCTGCTTTAATCTATTTGCGAAAACATTTACTCTCAACACATAAACTACAATATTCTACAGTCATTACAAATCCGGCATTCAATTCAATTTCAAAAACGCAAGAATGGCGAGAATTCTGGAAAACAACGTATTACACCGAATTAGATTTACTCATAGAAAATATAGAATATAGTTTACAAAACAAATCAATGCAAGCAGTACTAACTCTTATAGAAAACACCACTATTAATTCTGATATATTACAAGCATATAAGTCTTTGGCATTAGCAAAACTTGGCAAAACAAAAGAAGCTCTATCTATTATTCAACACATAAATCTAAGCAAATCATGGCCTGAATTACTGTATATAACATATACAACATATATGGAATTACAGCTTTTTACTAAAGCCTATTTAGTAAATTCACAATATAGAGAACTACAAAAAAACAATATAACTGCTTTATTTGATGCCGCACAAATTTGTTATGAATTACACCAATATTCAGAAGCTCAAAAGTTGCTTGAATATATAGTTTCATTGTATTATTTGCATGACAAAGCATTGTTTTTGCTTTCAAAAACATATAGTGCTCAAAAACAATATTTGCAAGCCCTTAGCTGTATAAATAAAGCATGTGAAATACGTCAAAATAATGTTGAGTATTTATTTGCAAGAGCTACTTTATTTGAAGAACTTAAACAATTTGCTCAAGCAGAAATTGACTATAATCAATGTCTTGATTTACAACCAAAAACAGAAGTATATTTTAACCGAGCTCAAGTACGTCGTATGCAAGGCAATATGCAAGGAGCATGTTTAGACTATACTAAATCATATAAATTTGGTAATCAAGACGCATTGTATTTTAAAAATAAGTATTGCAAATAATGTTGTAATTATAATGCTATTGCATTTACTTGCTGTTTTTCAATATGATACTCTTGTTTTGACAGTAAAAATAAAAACGAGGCAACAAATGCAAATAATGAAATAATAATTAAACTTGTTTGAATTCCATATATATCAGAAATATATCCAACCAACATAATCATACAAAAAGCACCCAATATATTTATAGCAATTACATTTATACTAAAAGCTATAGTTCGCATTCCGGGCTGAACCACTTCTTGAATAATTGCTGTTGCCGGACCAAGAAATGCAACTGTACTCATACCAAATAAAGCAAACCATATATACACCCAATATATATTTGTGAATGACAATGCTAAAACAAGAAAAATTCCGGCACTCAATGTTACTATGGCACTTACATATATTTTGGCATATGGTTGCGTTTTTGCCCAACTATCTGCTATAAATCCACCTAATGGTGCTCCCAACAATGCTGTAATTGCAATAATTGCAGACATATATCCGGCCTGAGCTTGTGTTAATGAATGAACTCGCATAAAAAAACTTGGTGCCCAATCTAAAACAGCAGTGTTAATACCAACCATACATGAAAAAGCTATACTCACAAACCAAAGAGTTTTTATTCTAAGAATTTCAAAAATTTGTGAAACTGAAAATGGAACTCGTTGTGACTGTTTATAAATCGGAATAGAATAATAATCACGAATACGTAAAGCTAAAATAGCACATATAATTCCGGGTATAGCAACAATACCAAACGCATGACGCCAACCGTAAATCATTCCTATATAACCACCTACAATCATACCAAGTG
>JAJUFK010000348.1 GCA_029266015.1 Bacteroidota bacterium | reverse complement strand
GGGTGACAACTACTATGAACAATTAGCAAGAAATAATAATACATGTGCATACCGTATGCCATGTGAAGCTCCTATTCCTTATTCACTTACAAGTATAGATGCCGGATTTGGAGGTTTTTGTGCAGGAGTAACCAACAACAATCAAGTTGTAACATGGGGGTCAAATTATTATGGCGAATTAGGCAGCGGACAAAATTGTACTCCTTTATGTACACGCATACAAGCAGAAAGGGTTTTAGGAGGACAAACAGGCAACACCTACTTAGAAATGGTAAAAACAGTTAGTATTGGTCAATCGCATGCCTATGCTTTACTAAATACAGGTGAAGTAGTAGCTTGGGGAAGCAATGCATATGGTCAATTGGGAGATGGTACAACAATAAATAAAAATTCACCTGTTTTTGTAAAAATTTCCAGCTCTGAACGATTACAAAATATTGTAATGATTTCTGCAGGAGCAAATCACGGCTATGCTCTTACTGCAAACGGCTATGTATATGCTTGGGGGAACAATCAAAATAACCAATTAGGCTGTGGCAATTCTAATTCACAAACCTACGCAAAGTTAGTTGTTGACAAAAACAATAATCCCGTTACAGGAATAACAGCTATTGATGGTGGCAGGAATTTTGGCTTACTGCTAAGAAATAGCTCTATGGTTATGGGATTAGGAGCATATAAAGGCAGTGACTATGGTCCAAAAGGTAAAATTTACACAACCTACCCATATGCTGAACTGATAACAGGAGGACAAACTCCAAATTATTATTTAGAAAATGTTATAGCTATTTCTGCCGGATACAATCATAGCATGGCAATTGTAAAAGAACAAAATCAGACCTATGTAGTAGCTTGGGGTGATAATAGATTTGATGAACTTGCTGATGATACAGGAGGTCAAATAGGTACAGGAAATTTTTCAGCCGAACAATACTTTACCCCACAATATGTTTTACGTTTTGCTAATACAAAACTTACCGGAGCAACGGCTATAGTTGCAGGATGCGGTGTTTCATACATTCAAACATATAATACAAAAACAAATGAAAACGAATTTTGGGTTTGTGGTTCTAATCAAAAAGGACAATTAGGTACAAACGATTTATTTGACAGATACTACGCAACACGTATCGATGAATCACTTTGTAAACCCTATTGTGCTCAAACATCTATTGGTAATAACACTTCTTATTGCACTCCATTTTCTGAAACTATTCGCACTCATTTATCTCCCGCACAATATTCATTTACGTGGTACAAAAACAACAATATACTACCAAACACTTCTGACTCACTACCTATTTCAAGTAGTGGTATTTATAAAGTAATCGTACAATATATTTCAAATGAATGTCCATCATATACCTCAGAAATTGAAATTACCGAAAAAGAAAAAGATTATATTCCTATAATTGCCTCTTATTGTGACAATAACTTACATTTCAAAGTAGTAGGCAACAACTCCTTCACATGGTATAGCAGTAAATTCGGATACCAGTTAGGTACCGGAAATACGTTAAATGTATCACGTTTTTTTACCGAAGAAATAATTCCCGATAGTATATATCAAGTGTGGGTGCAATCAGAAAATTACTGTCAACGTATGCCTATTCAAACTATTAAAAATTGTGAATGTGCTACTTTTCCACCATTTGCTGTAGATACTTCTTCATGTTACAATAGAACATATTTTGTACATGCTATTGGAGACAGTGTAATTTGGCATACCGACAATAACTTACAATTTCCCATTGCTATGCAAAATACCCTATATCTCGAAAATTTAGGTATAGGAACTCATACTCTATATGCCACACAAGTTACAAACAGATGCGAAAGTGCACCTATACCTGTAACACTGCAATTATATTATTGTGACCCTTGGTATACAATTTCAGGTACAGTATTAGCAAACAATGAACGAGTATGCAATTCCAAAGTACTACTATTTGAATCAAACTCAAATACGCCTATTGATTCATGCAATACAAATGCTATGGGAGAATTTACAGTTTATTCTCATCGTAATCCGGCAAAAGTCAAAGCATTTTCTCCTAATCAATACTTTGCTCACACATGGGTTGGAAATAAACTGCAACAAGAACATGCTTATGAATTTATAGTAGATGCCAACATTAAAGGAGTAAAAATAAATTTAATTCCCATAAATTCATATATAGAAAAAATAGAACCTGAAATTATAGATTGGTCTTCTATTTCTTATATAGAAATTTACAATCTCAATGGTCAAAAAATTGGATACACACAATCAATTCAAGATATTGAATCACTAATAAAAAAGAAAAACCAATACATTTTACGAGTGTATAATCAATCAAATAAGTAT
>JAJUFK010000350.1 GCA_029266015.1 Bacteroidota bacterium | reverse complement strand
GCTGCTACATTTGTCCACGAATAGGTATAAGGTGATGTAGCATCTTCGCCAAGTTTAGTTGTGCCGTTATAAAATTCTACTTTTGAGATAGTTCCACCTGAAATAGTTGCATCAGCTGCTATAGAAACCGTTGCCGGTGCAGTATAGGTTTGATTTGCGGTAGGCGATGTAAGTGAAAGTGAAACAATAGGTCCTGAAGTTGCTAAAAATTTAATGGTATTTAATCTAAAAATATTTGCAGCTCCTACAAAACGAAGATACACATCATGTTGACCGGAAACAGAAACAGGAGCTGTATAATTTTTATATGTTGTTGCCCCACCTGATGAAGTAATAGGAATAGAAGCAATTTTAGTTCCTGCAGTACCAATGTTATCAATCCACACTTCTAAAATTCCAGTTGAACTTGCAGACGCCGCATTCACCTCAATAGTATTAACATTCATTTCTGTACTTTCAAGCGTAATACCGGGCAACATACACCATGCACCATCGGCTGAATTAGTTACAGTACCACTACTTATACTTGTGTTACTATAATGATAATATGATGCCACACTAATAGCATCTAATCCGTGATTAAATGAAAATTGATCAAAATCTGCAGTTTGACCTGTAGCATACAACCCTAAAGCTGTTCCAACCCATGCATTATCATTAGCTTGGGCTTTGTCTAAATCGGCAATACTTACCGCATTGCCTATTTGAGTCCATGTAACTCCATCACTTCCATAAAAACCGGTAATATTATGCTGATTTCGAACTAGTTTAAGCCATACAACATTACCAATAGTATTATTTACTTCGGTAACAACGCCATTAAACGAAATTCCTATTTTTTTACCATTATTATATCCACTATATACATTAGCAAACAATAAATCCTCGCCATTCATTAAGCGAATACCGGCATGTTGTCCGTTTGCTGTAGCATTTATTTCTACTTTGGTTACTACCGAATATTGTTTGCATGGGTCACGTTGTAAAATATGAGTAGTTCCGGTACCCGGAGTTAATCGTAAATATCCCGCGCGAGCAGTAAGAGAGGCTTTTTGAATATTTGCTAAATTAAAAAAAAAACCACTCCATTTTACGAGTTGTAGTATTAAACTGATCTGATGTTGGAAAATCATATTTATACCCATTATGAGGTAAATTTGGAACAGCTAAAGGTGCACCTGTAGGATTATTTGCATAGGGAACATTGTTGGCATCCCAAAATACTTGGAACAACATACTTTGACGACCTTGTCCTTCCCAACCGTTATTACCATATGAATGCGCTAAACACCACCATGTACCATCAGCAATTTGTACCGGATTTGTTATATGGTTTGGTCCTGTGAAAGGGCCTGTAGCAGTACCACGAAAGAAATTACCATGACGAGTCCAATCTGCTTCATTTCCACTAAGTACAGCACTACTTAATACATATTGTCCACCGTATACGTTTCCGGCACAGAAATAATAATATCGTCCGTTTCGTTTACACATTTTAGGACCTTCGGCCCAACTGTATATATGATCACGGTTTACCCAACTCATATCCATACGAGTACCAGTAAGCTGACCATTTGAATTCAATTCTTGAATTGCTGCGAAATCTTGACCGTTTTTCATAAGCATATATGCCTTTCCGTCATCATCTACAAATATAGCATTATCATACCCTACAGAATTTACAACAAGTGTTGGTGTACTCCATGGCCCTGTCATACTTGTAGCATTTGAACAATATTGTCCTTTACCGTGAATAAAAAAATATGCCCAATATTTTCCTGCAAAATATGCCAATGCTCCTTGCCATGTTCCATCTTTTGGTGCATCTTCACCTACCAAACCGCTCCAAGCCGGATTTACAACATTTGATACTACTTTCCAATGTATTAAATCTGTTGAATGATAAATCGGGAAATTTGGTGTCCAGTGAAAACTTGAACCTGCCGTATAAAAATCATTACCAACTTTTAACATAGTTTGATCGGGGTGATTTCCCGGTAAAACCGGATTCATATATGTACTTACTCCGTTTGATTGACTATATACAACTGTATAAAAAACAATAACCTGTAATACTATCAATCCTTTTTTAACATATGTATTCATATCTCTATAATAATTTACGTTTGTTTCACTATTTTATCTTACAATCCAATCGAGTTCACATGCTTGCGTAACTTTTACATAATATCCTCGTCCCCATTCTACTTTTTGCAACGAATTGAGTGCCGGTGCGTTGGTTGACGAATAGAAACCATTAAAATCTTTTACGATTTCTACATTTGACCATATACTCGACAATGCT
>JAJUFK010000192.1 GCA_029266015.1 Bacteroidota bacterium | reverse complement strand
AAGCCAATGCATTATTACAAATATTTTGCAGTTGATAAACGTATATATACGGGAAATAAAGATTTCTTTTTGAATTCGGTAAATTATTTATGTGGTGATCAAGAATTATTAAATATTCGTTCACGAGAGTTAAAAATACGGCTACTCAACAAAACAAGAATTGTAAATGAACGAACATATTGGCAAATTTTAAATATAGCTGCCCCTATTTTAATTCTTATAATAATTGCGGGTGTTGTATTATTTATTCGCAAACAAAAATTCGGTAAAAAATATGTTGGCTAAACGCATTATACCATGTCTTGATATAAAAGACGGAAGAACAGTAAAAGGTGTAAACTTTTTAGAATTACGTGATGCCGGCGATCCTGTTGAATTAGGGGCTATGTATGCACAACAAGGTGCCGATGAATTAACATTTTTAGATATTACAGCTACTATTGAACGAAGAGATACTTTAGTATCACTCGTAAAAAAAATAGCGTTACATCTGAATATACCATTTACTGTAGGAGGTGGAATAAAATCTATAAATGATGTAGATGCTCTACTTGCTGCAGGTGCCGATAAAATAACAATAAATTCGGCAGCTGTGTACAACCCACAACTTGTAACCGATTTAGCAAAACAATTTGGTTCACAATGTATAGTAGTAGCTATAGACACAAAATTGTATAATAATACTTGGATGGTACATACTCATGGTGGTAAAAAACCTACCGATATTAAAACAATAGATTGGGTACAAGAAATATACAACCGAGGTGCCGGGGAAATTTTACTTACATCAATGAATCACGATGGAACTAAAAACGGATTTGCACATGAAATTACCCGTACCGTTTCTGGAATGGTAGATATACCTGTAATAGCTTCGGGTGGAGCAGGCTCCATGGAACACTTCAAAGAAGTTTTTGAACAAGGTAAAGCAGATGCTGCATTAGCTGCCAGTATTTTTCACTTCAAAGAAATTGGAATACCCGAATTAAAACAATATTTACACAATGAGGGTATTAGTGTACGATTATAGATTAGTAATTAACTCTCATGATTTAAACTAAGAAATTAAAATTAAGAATTAACAACATGAATATAGACTTTACAAAAACAACAGACGGATTAATTCCGGCAATCATTCAAGATTCACACACTCAAGTAGTTCTCATGCTTGGTTATATGAATAAAGAATCGTTTGAAAAAACTGTAGCAACAAAAAAAGTTACTTTTTATAGTCGTTCACGAAAAACATTGTGGACAAAAGGAGAAACTTCAGGAAACTTTTTACATGTAGTATCAATATTGGTAGATTGCGACAATGACACAATACTTATAAAAGCACGTCCTGACGGACCAACTTGTCACACAGGTAACGATACATGCTTTAATGAAACAAATACACCGGCAATAGATTTTTTGCAATATTTGGAAAATGTAATACAAACCAGAAAAAAACAACCGGTAGAAGGTTCATATACCAATAAACTATTTGAAAAAGGTGTCAATAAAATTGCACAAAAAGTAGGTGAAGAAGCAGTAGAATTAATAATAGAAGCCAAAGATACTAATGAAGAATTATTTTTGGGCGAAGCAGCCGATTTAATGTACCATTATTTAGTATTACTGGCACAAAAAGGATATTCACTGAAAGATGTAACACAAGTTCTTGAAAAACGTCATAAATAAACCTGAGTGTACAACACACATATTGAGTTTTTCAAATAAATGTTTATATTTGTAGAAATTCAATGTTATTAACCTAATATATAAGTATCTATGCCAAAAGTTTCAATACAAGAAATAGTAACCACCGGAAAACTATTTGAATTGTTAACCGATGATGAAAAACAACTTATTCTTAATAACAGTACGCATTTACGATTCAAAAAAGGAGAAACTATTTGCAAACAAGGTGCTTTTTCAAATCATATAATGGTAATAACAGAAGGATTAGCAAAAACATATTTAGAAGGTTCAAACGATAAAAATTTAATCATAGATATATTAAAACCTCTTAATTGGATTGGTCTTTCTTCAATATATAAAGAACCTACATATAACTTTACAGCAGCTACTATAGTTGATTCAAGTGTTTGCTTTATTGAGAAAAAAATATTTGTTGAAATTCTCGCAAACAATTCAGCATTTGCAAATCAAATTATTGGAAAATTATGTAGAAGTTCAAAACATTTTTTTGATAAAATTACCAGTTTAGGAAACAAACAATTACATGGTCGATTTGCCGATGCATTATTATATTTGAGTAAAAAAGTTGCAAAAAGTCCAACTATTGACTTATCAATTACACGAAAAGAAATTGGCGAATTGGCCGGAATTTCTACAGAAAGTGCTATTCGCTTACTTTCAGAATTAAATCATGATGGTATCATTAAATTAGAAGGAAAAGTAATAATCATTTTAAAAGAAAATTTACTTGAAAAATTGAGTCAAATAGGTTGATATGGATTCTATACTTTCATTAGAGCCACAAATTGTGTGGAAACATTTTTCCGACATTTGTTCTATTCCTCACCCATCAAAACACGAAGATGCTCTATTAGCGCATATTATTTCTTTTGCTAAACAACACAACCTACCCTACAAACAAGATTCTATAGGAAATATTTGCATTACAAAACCTGCTACTAAAGGGTATGAACATATAGAAACAGTTTGTTTGCAAGCCCATGTTGATATGGTTCCTCAAAAAAACTCCCATATTACACACGATTTTGAAAAAGACCCTATTCAACCATATATTTCCGGTAATGTAGTAAAAGCTCGAAATACCACATTAGGTGCAGACAACGGCATTGGCTTAGCAACAATTCTTGCAATCTTAGAATTACAAACTATTGAACATGGCACAATTGAAGCTCTCTTTACAGTAGATGAAGAAACAGGTATGACCGGAGCTAAAAATTTAGATCATACTTTTTTAACAGCCAAATACTTAATAAATACTGACACCGAACAAAAAAATGAAATAACAATAGGTTGTGTCGGCGGTGTTGATGCTAATTTTGTTTGGGACATACAATATGAATCATTACCGAACGATTATATTACTTGCACTATCAGCATTAATGGTTTACAAGGTGGTCATTCAGGATTTGAAATTCATTTAGGACGTGCAAATGCAAATATTGTTGCTATTGAAATACTAAATATACTTCTATCTGACATACCAATTTTACTCTCTTCTATTGATGGTGGTAATATGCGCAATGCCATACCCCGTGAAGCATGTATAGTAATAGGCATACCAAAAGATAAAAAACAAGTTTGCAAAAACCTTCTTTCAAAATACAGTACACAAATAAAAAATAAACATTCTGTAAGTGACCCTCATTTACAAATTGATTATACTTTTGAAGACAAAACACTCCAAATAATTCCAAATACAATTAGTAAATCTATTTTACAAGCATTAACAGAATGCCCTAACGGTGTTATACAATTTGAAGATAAATCACAAGGAATTGTTCGTACTTCTACAAATTTATCAATCATTTCAACCCACAACAATACCGTGGAAGTCAATTGCTTGCTACGAAGTTTCGATACAAAAGAAAAATACGAATTGGCAAAAAAAATGGAGAAAATATTCTCTTCGCAACAAGCTTCGTGTGTATTTATTGGAGACTATCCGGGATGGAAACCTCAATGGAATTCAGAATTTGTTCAAATAGTTTCACACATAAGCAAACAAGTATATGGTTCAGAACCTCATATACTTGCTGTACATGCAGGGTTAGAATGTGGCATATTTTTAGGAATTTATCCATATATGCACTGTATTTCATTTGGACCCACCATACGTAACCCTCATTCACCCGATGAAGAAGTTGATATAGATTCGGTTGCACAATTTTGGAAAGTATTATTGGGAGTATTACAAGCTATTCCAACTAAATCAATATAATATACAACACATTAATTCTGTGTTATTTTTTTTAAATCACCAATAAAAACAAAACTATTATGTACCTTTGCAAGTAAATACAATTATAGAGATGAAAAATATACTCTTAGTTATTCTTATTATTACTTGTAACAATATATTTGCTCAACAAGACTCCATAGTACTTCAACAAGAAACCCCAAAACAAGTAAACTATACACATGTAGCATTGGTAGGAACTATTATTCCTATAACTATTGCCGGTGTATACATATATTTAAATAATGTATGGTGGAAAGAACAACGAGTACCATTTCATATTACCGATGATTTAGAATTGCGCTATGCTCTGAATTTAGACAAAGCAGGTCATTTTATTTCATCATATTTTGTTTCTGAAATTTTTTCTGATGTACTGCAGGTTACAGGGCTTCCAAAAAAACAGTCAGTTTGGGGAGGTGCCGCATTGTCAATTATTAATTCTACTATAGTAGAAGTTAAAGATGCATATTCTCCATATTGGGGATTCAGTAAATTTGATATGCTTGCAAATATCTCCGGAGCATTACTCCCTGTTCTGCAATATCACATACAGGCAATCAAATATCTTCATTTCTCATGGAGTTACGACTTTTCGCATCCATCATATTATAAATCATTACCCGGACACGAAGACAAATCTTTTATTGATGACTACGAAAGACACAATTTTTGGTGCTCATATGATATTTGGAATGCATTAAGATTACAAAAAAAAGAATCATATACACCATTTTTTATACAACCTGCAATAGGATTAAGTGCCCAAAATTTAGACGGTAAAGGAGCTGGTAAACACGAATGGTTTATTGGTATGCATATAAATCTTATGAATCTATATAGAGGTTCTTCAAAATTTGTACAATACACTTGCAAATACGTAAATTTTTATCATTTGCCTGCCCCTGCACTAAGAATACAACCCGAAATTACTGCTTATCCTATTACTTATTAGAAATTATGAGTCTTATAGTTTGGAATCCAACATTTGAAACCGGAATACCCGAAATTGATTATGAACACAAAGTGTTTGTATCAATTATTCAACGATTAGAAAATGCTTT
>JAJUFK010000210.1 GCA_029266015.1 Bacteroidota bacterium | reverse complement strand
ATTATTGTCATTAATACCAAGTATTGATATGCTCATTTTAATATTTTCCGATTCTTTGGAAGGGTTATATTTTTTACGTGGAATCACTCATTCTATTCTTTTTATACTTGTTGTGTCTCCACTTGCAGCAATTTTATTGAGTAAAATTACTTTTCATTCAACTATTACAATTGCTCAATGGACACGTCTTATATTACTTGTATTTGCATCGCATGTAGCATATGATATTTTTACAATTCAGGGAGTTGGGCTTTTAGAACCGTTTACTGATAAACGGTATGCTCTATGTTCAATTGCTGATTTCGATTTATTTTTTGTGATACCTTTATTGGCGGCTTTGGCATTGGCTCTTAAAGTTTCACGAAACAGACATAAAACAATAATTGCATGGTTTGGAATTTTTATTTCAGTATTGTATATATCTTTTACATTTTTAAACAAGTTGTATATTCAATCTGAATTTGAAAAAAAATTAGTTGCCGAAAAAATCAGATTTGATAGGACTGAAATTTTTCCTGTGCTTGGCAGTAATTTTTTGTGGAATTGTATAGCTCAGGATAGAGATGGCTTTTGGATGTGTTATGAAACAAATTTTAGTAAACACAATTTTGAAATGAATCTGTATATGCGTAATGATTATTATATTTTTGATTTTGAAAATGATTCGCGTATTCAAAAAATCAAATCAAGCACTAAAGATTATTATATTGTTCAAAAAATGGGTAACGGAGATGTGTTTATATATGATTTACGTATGGGGCGAATGGGATTAAATTCACAAGCTCCTTTTATGTATTCGTATAGAATAAAAAATATGCATGGGACCATTCAATCTTTAGAAAAAATAGAACCTTCATTCTATTCAATATTTTTTAAAAAAAGTAAATAAGATTCATTTTATAAATGAATCATAATAGGCAGAAATTTTATAAGGCTTTGTATATAAAAGTTCTGCATTCCCTTGAGTACAAGCAAAAATTAATGTGCCGACATGGGTTTTGAATTTTGGAGAATTATATTCATTTACAATTCGTTGCATAACTTGTTCGTGTGTTAAAACACTGTCAATGCCGGGTATTTCTCTATAGAGAGGATATAAAAGAATAGTATTATTATAATGGCCAAATAACATAGTGTCGTTTGGTAGTGGTATAGTATAACAATTATATGAATATTCTTTGTTATTATATTGTAAAATAATAGTAGAGTCATTAATTGTGTATGTGCCAGATTCATCAAAAGCCGCACCTTTTACGTGTCGTGCTGTAAATGTAAAGGTTTTATTGGTGTCAAGTGTAAGAATAATTTTAGAATCATCGGTAATTTTTGAGAATACAATAGGATTATCGTTATTTGAACATCCAATAATGTATAGATTTGTTGTAATTGCAAAAACAATTGTATTGAATAATTTCATATAAAATATAATTAAGAGTTTTGTGTATTGTTTGATATAAAAGTATATACAGAATCAATTAATTCTTTTGTGTCATTTTCATCTATTCCGGTTACTTGAATTTCAGGTCCAAATGTTACAGTTACTGTAGTTGGTCTAAATCCAAAATGATGTATAGGCCAAGCTTTTGCACTGTTTGTTATAGAAACCGGAATAATTGGAGTGTTTGATTGAACAGCTAATTTAAAGCCACCTTTTCTGAATACACCAAGTTTTCCGGTTCTTGTTCTTGTACCTTCGGGGAATATAGCTACATTTTTACCTTTTTGTATATGTTCTACTGCTTTTAGTAAACTTGCAGCCGAACGTTGAGAATTAGTTCTGTCTATGAAAATTATTTGGAGTTTGCGCAGCATATAGCCTGTGAAAAAATTCCGGCTTAGTTCATATTTTGCTAAAAAATGTAAGTTGCGTTTTGTGGCAATAAACAAACATGCTATATCAAAGTATGATGCATGATTTGACATGAATATGTAATGTTTTTTGGGGTCAATATTTTCTATTCCTTTTACTTCAATACGGGTGAGTAGAATATATGCAATGCCCGGTGCCCATAAATTAACAGTAATCCACCATGCTCCTTTATAATTAAAAAATGGGGAGAGGATATACACTATAAAAATTGTCCACAACGACAATAATATCATCTGAATAATATTAATTATCATCATAATTTCTATGATTTTTAAATATTTTTACAAAATAAAACAAATCATTTGAAATATAGAATTAATATGGAACAAAAAATGACAGGAACATTATATTTAATTCCCAGTTTTATGGGAGAACAATCTCCCGACGTATTGTTTCCAATATATAATACGATGATTATAAAAAAAATACAATATTATATTGTGGAGAATGCACGAACAGCAAGACGTTCTCTCAAACACATGTGTCCAGATATTTCAATTGAGACATTGCATATACAAGAAATAGATAAACATGCTCAGAATATACCTATAGATAGTATCTTGCAACCTTTAATGTTAGGAAACGATATGGCTATAATGAGCGAAGCAGGAATGCCTTGTATTGCCGATCCTGGGAATATATTTGTTGCAAAAGCTCATGCAATTGGCGCATCTGTGGTTCCGTTAGTTGGCCCCAATTCTATAATTATGGCCTTGATTGCTTCTGGGTTTAATGGGCAACAATTTTGTTTTCATGGGTATGTTCCTATAAAACAAGGTCGTATTCAAGTTCTTAAATATTGGGAACAACAAGTAATAAAACATTCTATAACACAAATTTGTATGGAAACACCATATCGAAATATAAGCTTGTTGCAAGACATGGTGCAGGTATTACAACCACAAACTAAATTGTGTATTGCAGCAAATATTACATTACCAAATCAATATATTCAAACTAAACCTGTAGGTGAATGGAAAAAAAATATCCCCGATATTCATAAGCAACCTGCAATTTTTATTATCGGTGCATAAATATTGCATTAAATATCTTTATTCCGTAACCACTTCACTTCGGTTGATACTTGTTGATTGTTTATTATAATTTTTCTGTAACCAATATCTTTACAGCCAATTTCAAACGACGTATTATACTTGTTTACTTGGTATAATAAAGAAGGAGTAATAAATTGTGTAATATGTTTATATATTGTTGTATCTTCAGTATGAAAATGACCGCAAAATATTGAAATAGGATACGGATGTTGCTCTAATATTTCAATGATTTGATTACGACAAAGCAAACTGTATTTTGATTCCATATATGTAACATGAGTAGGCAAAATAGGGTGATGTATAAATATATTTACATTCTGTGAATGTGACAATTCAACTTGTAACCAATCTAATTGTTGTTGATTAATTATAGAAGAAGAGCTATCAAGGCATATTATGGTGCTATCACGGTTAGGTATTTTGTAGTATGTTAAATTATGAGGAAAACTATGTGGAAAGAATGCTTGCAATAATTTAATGTTATCATGATTTCCCCCAAGAATAAACATATTGGTGCAAATATTTTGCGTTAACTGTTTTACACATTCATAACTATGTGCATTTGCTTGTTTAAATGCTATATCACCTGTTACAATTAATATATCAAAAACTTCATTACGTATAGATTCTATTGTATGTGTAAGGTTTTTTTTTACATCAATATCATTGGTTGTTTCGTTGATGTCTGGAATATGTAAATCGGTAAGTTGAATAATTGTTGTCATGAATACTTAATTTACATTTGATATTTGAGCAACAACTTTTTTATAGTCGGTAGGAGTGTAACCGGTTTTTAGTTTGAATATTCTATTAAAATTAGCTTGATTATTGAAACCACATTCATCGGTAATTTGACTCACAGTTTTAGATGATTCCATAAGTAAGCGTATAGCATATTGTATTCTGTAATCGTTCAAAAATTCTACAAATGTTTTACCTGTTCTGTTTTTTATGAGTCTTGAAAATGAAATTACAGTCATATTTACATGTGATGCTATTTCTTCGAGCGTAATTTTATTTTTAAAATGTTGTTCAACATATTCATATATTTTGTTTATGTTGTAATTATGAATATCATCGTAGGTATATTGTTTACTAGCAAGAATTGCAGTGTTTTTGCATTCGGATAATTCGTGTAAAATTTCTAATAATAAAATAAATGTTTCAATACCTTTATGTGTTGCTATTTTATACAATAATGGAGTAACTTTTTGAATAGTTTCGGTAGAAAATGTAATACCCTTAGATGCATGATTAAGAAGATCTTTTATAGAATTAAAAGCATTTTTATGAATAAGAGAATTTGAAAATAAATCGCGTGGAAATTGAATCGTAATTTCAGTAACATTCTCAAGTTTTGAATGTTCCGGAGCTGTCCACCCGTGAACTACATTGGGGCCTACCAATACTAATTCATAGTCAGAAATTATAGATTTGTGATCTCCAACAATTCGTTGAGCTCCATGTGCTTGTGTGATAAAATTCAATTCATAATCAATGTGAAAATGAATTGGGAAATCAAAGACTTTATTTTTTCTAACAAATACTAATACACAGTCATCATTAGTAAGTGGAGTAGATTCATGAAAAGCTGATTTCATACGTAAAAGTTTGATGTAAATATATAATAATTTGATAAAATACTATTGAATATATATGTTTTTGTGT
>JAJUFK010000026.1 GCA_029266015.1 Bacteroidota bacterium | reverse complement strand
ATAAAACAAATGTTTTATTATATGTCAAATATATTACTGACTTAACAGAAACACACTCATATTCCTTTGTTAAAAGGAATCTTAAGAATAGAAAGTAAACAAATTCTTACTAAACAATTAAGTTTAACCTGATTTTTTTCAATTGTTTTTAAACTTTTCTTAATTATTGAAGCTATTTTCTGAATTGAAATTAATTTTTTGATTACATACTCATAAAATGTGATTCATACTATAACGGTTTTTTTGTAAAAAAATACGTGGTGAGAATTATTGTACTAATTGGAATTTTATTAATAAACACTGTTTGGGCAGCAACTATTCAAGGATTTGTGTACGACAAAGACAACAAAGAACCGCTAATAGGAGCTACCGTAAGTATTGAACAGCTTAAAGAATATACAGTAACAGGTTTAGACGGCTCATTTATATTTAAAAATATAGAAGCCGGTACATATTATATATCAATATCGTATTTAGGATATAAAAGTATAACTCAAAAAGCAATTATTGAAAACAATAATATACCTATTAAATTCAATTTCTTGCTTGAGATAGAACATACTATGTTGCAATCGGTAACAATAGTAGCACATGGAGCTCAAAATACCGATGCAAATGCTCGCCTTAGTGAAAAGACTTCAATGCAAGTTATAAATGTTGTAAGTGCTTCATCTATTCAACAATCGCCAGATTTAAACATAGCAAATGTAGTACAACGTATATCGGGGGTAACTCTTGAGAAAAACAGTTCGGGTGAGGCTCAATATGCAATATTGCGAGGAATGGATAAACGATATAACTATACATTAGTTAATGGTTTGAAAATTTCGAGTCCCCATAACAAACATAGATTTGTGCCATTAAATATTTTTCCAAGTGATTTAGCCGACCGAGTTGAAGTATATAAAACTCTAACAGCCGATATGGAAGGTGATGGTTCTGGTGGTGTAATAAATCTTGTTATGAAAGATTCTCCCAATGCTTTTTTTGTAAATACCAATTTAGGAATTGGATATAACTCGTATTTTATACAAAATGGATTATCAACATATCCTCGTTCTCATATTTCAATGTTATCGCCCCGTGAACAAAATGGAAAAACCTATACAGCATCTTTGACTGATTTAAATAGAGATTTAGGAAAAATAAGTGAAACAAATCCATTACCCAATTCAAATATTGGTGTTGCATTGGGTAATAGATTTTTACAAAAAAAATTGGGAATAATGGTAGCTGCTAATTATAGTAATCTTTCAAAAGGAAATCAATCAGTTATTTTTTCTGAAAGTTATAGACAGCAAACAAATACTCCTGTAATTACCAGCATGCGTGAACGAGAATATTCTGAAAGAGCAATTCAAAATGCGGTACACATTAAAACCGATTATATGATAAATGCCAATCATTCATTTGATTGGTATAATGCATATATTTCTATGAATTCATTTCAGATTCGCCAAACAACTACAACCAATTTTTCATACAATTACGATCCTGAAAACAATAAATATGATTTAAATTATCAAACACGATTACAGTCAAATTATCAGAATATTTTAGTGTCATCATTGCATGGCAAACATACTGTAATGCCTCATTTAGAAATATCATGGGCAAGTCAATATTCAGTAGCAAATAATCAAACACCGGAGAGAACACATTTTAATTTAGATAGAATTCAAATAGACAGCATAGCAAATGTGTATCCTGATGCTGACGGTTCTACAATAGAATGGGCACATAATACTGATACTGATTTATCGGGTTTTATTCATGCTAAATATAAGTATACGTATAATACTTTACAATTTGAGTACAAAGTTGGTTCTATGATTCGAAACAAAGAACGAACAAACTTTTTGGTTGAATATAAAATCAGACCAGATGGTATTCAAGTTCAAGGAAAAGATTTTAATACTATAGATCAAATTTCATGGAAATTATCAAATCCGCTTCAAGGTAGTGTAGGACCATTGAATTATGATTCTCAAGAATTAATAATGGGGTATTATGGAATGGTTTCTATCAATCATCGGTTAGGAAGTATACAAACAGGTATACGAAGTGAACATACAAATCAAGGGTATTTTCAATATTATCCGGCAATGGGACAAGATTCATCAGGAGCTCAAATATATACTGATATTTTACCTTCTATTCAATGTAAATATACTCCTACAAACAATACAAATATTAGAGTTTCATATTTTAAATCAATTAACAGACCCGGATTTTATGAAATAGTTCCTTATGTAATAATGGAAGAAGATTATACTGAATTTGGAAATAAAAAATTAAAACGTGCTCGTATTCATAATATTGATGTTCGTTACGAGTACTTTCCTAAAAAAACAGAACAACTATTGGTTGGAGTTTTTTATAAACAAATTCAAGATCCTATTGAAATAATGTACACTACAGTAAATCGTCGTCAATATGGATTTGGTCCGGGTAATGTAGATAAAGCACAAAATATAGGATTTGAAACAGATATAATAAAATATTTTAGAGTTTTTGGTGTAAAAGCTAATTACACGTATACATTATCAAAAATTACTACACCCAAAACGTTGTATCAAAAAAATGAAAAAGGAGCAACCGAACGTATTACCAAAAATCAAACACGTCCATTAGTGGGGCAGTCACCACATACAGCAAATATAGCATTGCTGTATAAACATGATTCGGGTATTGATTGTCAATTAGCAGCATCCTATACTCACGATAGACTTATAGTAGTATCCGATTTTTATAATTCTGATTATTGGATGTCTAAAACCTTTCAGTTAGATTCTGCATTTGAAAAAAAATGGAAAACGGGATGGTCATGTTTTCTTAAGGTAAATAATTTAGTTAATACTCCTATGTATTACTATATTAAAATTATTGATAATGAGAATATTGACTTGCCATTGCAAACTACTTTAAGTGATAAAACCTTGGTTCGTAAGGATATTTACAGTCGCTCTTTTATATGTGGAATTCGAAAAAATTTTATTACTAATTAAATATTTATGATTATGAAAACAAAAGGCTTATTAATTTTATTAACATTGTTGGCAACAGTATTTTCGAGTTGTAACAAAGATGACAAAAAACCCGAAGATAAATCGAGAGTTTATCCTGAAGGTGCTATTGTATGGAAAAAAGATACAATAGTTACATTAACAGATCACTATGTTGTACCGGTAAATAAATCCTTATTTATTGAAGAAGGTGTGCAAATTATTATGAATGACACTGCTGTTCGTCCTGAATTCATAGTATTAGGTAATCTTTATTGCTATGGTACTGCTGAAAAACCAATTCGTTTTACCGTAGCAGAACAATACCGTTCTAATAGCAAAAAATTCAATCGCTATTGGGGTGGAATTATTTGTGGTTACGACTGTGAAGAGGTATTGTTACAACATACAATTGTTGAATACGGAGGAGCTCAAACTACTGAAGAGTCAGCTTCATTCCAATATCAATTATTTAAAACTGTAACAGGAGAAGGCGTTCCCGGATTCCATTTCTGTAATCCCGAAGGTAGATTTGTAATTACAAATTGTACATTTATGAATAATGCAGAAGATCAGGTATATATTACCGGAGGTCAATCTATTATTATGAATTCTCAATTTATTTGTAATGGTTATGACGGAGGCGATGCTATTAATTATAAATCAGATTGTTTAGCAGATTTAGCTTATAACTTTATATATGATCCTAACACAAATGGATTTAAACTATCTAATAGTGGTATGTTAAATACACAATCAGATTTATATGTATATAATAATACTTTGGTAAATACAGGTTGGAGACGTCCAAAAATTAAAGGTGGCAGCATTTGGTTAGAAGATAATATTAAAGCGCATGTATTTAATAATATTTTATTTGATACTCGTCATCCGATAAAACAAGATGTAAAAAAACCAATGGATTCAACATGTGTATATACACCTAATTTTATTTTTGCATCAACTCAAGCCGGTATAGATGAATTTGTTGCAACTGAAAAAAATGGTGTTTTAAATGGAGCTAATGATAAAATGAGTACTACACCAGGAACAAATAATCCAAATTTTGAAAGTTTTACAATCCAATCTAATGTAGATATTATGGCAGGAGTTAATGGTTCTTCAAATGTTCCACAACAATATAATTCTACATGGGATTTTCATCTTAAAACAGGTTCTCCTGCACTTACAGGTGGTAATATAACAATTACACCTCATTACAATACAAATGGTTTAACAATTGACAATGTTACATACAAATCTCCTGCACCTGCTGCATATTTTGGTGCATATGGAACTAAATAATTTTCGTAATAAATAGTAAGTTTGTAAATATGAAGGTGTGTTTTGAAATAATAAACACACCTTCTTTTAAAAAAAGTAATATGAAAAGAATAGCATTACCATTTCTATTAATTGCTGCAGGTTTAAGTATGTGTTTTATTATGCAAACTACTAGTGAGCCAATTGTTGTATCTCCGGTGATTGTTTCGGATACTACACTTAATGATACCGACGATCCGGCAATTTGGTATAATAAACAAAATCCTTCAAAAAGTTTAATATTAGGAACAGACAAAGGTGATAGTACCGGAGGAATTTTTGTGTTTGATTTACAAGGAAAATTACAAAAACACTTATGTATATATAATTTACAAAGACCAAACAATATTGATATAGAATATGGTTTTGTTTATAATAAAAAAGTAATTGATATAGCTGTTTTTACAGAACGAGGCACTGATAAAATTCGTGTAATTTCTTTGCCCGACTGTAAATTTATTGATAATGGTGGTATACCGATTTTTGCCGATGATACGTTACGAAGTCCAATGGGTATTGCATTATATAAAAACAAACAACAAGAAATTTTTGCATTTGTAGGTCGTAAAACAGGACCTAAAGAAGGTTATATTTATCAATACAAGCTTACATCAACAAAACAAGGATTAAATGCTCAAAAAATACGTGCAGTTGGATTATACAGCGGAATTAAAGAAATAGAGGCAATAGCTGTAGATGATGAATTGGGGTATCTTTATTATTCAGATGAAAAATTCGGTATCCGTAAATATTATGCCGATGCTGATAAAGGAAATAAAGAATTAGCTGTATTTGGCACATCAGGTTTTACATCTGATCAAGAAGGAATTTCGATATATACACAACCAAATGGCGAGGGATATATTATTGTTTCTGACCAACAAGCAAATCAATTTCATGTATTTTCACGAAAAGGTACTGTTAGCAATGAACATGAACATAAACTTGTGCACATTGTAAAAACTAAAACAGATGAAAGTGATGGTTCAGACTTATGCAGTTTGCCGTTAAATGCAACTTTTACTCAAGGTATTTTTGTTGCAATGTCATCAGATAAAACATTTCAATTTTATAAATTAGAAGATATTGTTCCAATAAAAAAATAATAAAAACATTTTTAGTTATGAAAAAAAAACAGATAATTCTAAATATTCTTTTAGGTTTAGTTATAAGTTTTGGAATATTCTCGTGTAAACCTAAATCTAATACTGTTGCCCCTCCAACATTTACTATAAATAGCGATGCATATAACTTTTATGTAGTTTCAGATGTAGGCAGAAATGGGTATTTTAAACAAAAAAGTTTAGCCGATACAATGGGAAGTTTTTCTGAAAGAATTTCACCTAAATTTATTATTTCGGCCGGTGATTGTTTTCATGGATTGGGTGTTCGAAGTGTTCAGGATCCAATATTTTTAACAAATTTTGAAAATATATATACACACCCAAATTTACATTGTGAATGGTATCCAATATTGGGGAATCATGAATATCAAGGCAATACTCAAGCTCTCATTGATTATTCGCAAATAAGTAGACGGTGGTGTATGCCTGATAGATATTATTCAATTACAAAAAAAGTAAGTGATAGTACAATGCTCAAAATTGTATTTATTGATACTCCTCCGTTTGTAGAAAAATATAGAAAAGAGACCGAAAAGTATCCTGATGCATGTAAACAAGACATTCAGAAACAATTAGTATGGTTAGAAAAAACTCTTGCAGAGGCCAAAGAAAAATGGATTCTGGTTGTAGGACATCATCCAATATATTCTATTGATGAAAAACATGGAGACACTCCTGAATTAATTGAAAAAGTTAAACCACTTTTACAAAAGTATAAAGTAGATGCATATATATGTGGGCATATTCATAATTTTCAGCATTTACAAATTCCTGATAGTGGTTTTGAATATTTTGTAAATTCATCAGCTTCATTAGGACGACCTAACTTTGAAAATGATTCAACTAAATTTACATCAAAAGATGAAGGGTTTTCTGTAATTTCTGTAACAGATACAGTTTTTCAGTGTAATTTTGTGAATTATAATGGGCAGATTATTTACCAATATAACAGGAAGAAATAGAATACATTAGATTTACATATTGCTTATAAAAAAGGAGCCAATTATGCTATACATTGGCTCCTTTTTTGTTTTTAATTGGTTTTATATTCAAAATTTACTGTTTTAAGTTCTGCATTTGCTTTCTCTATTTTTTCTTTGAGCGATTCTTTATATTGTTTAAGTTCTTGTGCAACGCGACTATCTGCTGCAGCAATAATTTGAGCTGCAAGAATTCCGGCGTTTTCTGCACCATTTATACCTACTGTTGCAACCGGTATACCGGGAGGCATTTGAACTATAGCAAGTAAAGCATCAAGGCCATCTAAACTGGCATTAATAGGAACACCTATTACGGGTAAGGTTGTCATACTGGCTATTACTCCGGGTAAGTGAGCAGCCATTCCAGCCGCTGCTATTATAACTTTAATACCGTTAGATTCAGCATTTTTTGCAAATTTTTCAACTGCTTCGGGTGTCCTGTGAGCAGAAAGTGCATTAATTTCAAATGGTATTTTGAAACTGTTCAATACTTTTGCAGCTTTTTCCATAACCGGCAAATCCGATGTGCTGCCCATAATAATACTTACTTGTGCTTTCATATATCTAATTTTTTATTCAAAAGTACATAAAAATAAACGAATCAATTCTTTCAAAATATTGGAATCGTTCATATTTTAATAGTAAAATGTATCAGAAAAATAAAGGTATCTGAATGTCTCTTTTATTTTACATTATTACTATTGTAATTTATGTATATTTGCATCTCAAAAAAAATGTACAGTATGGTTACCCAAGAGCAGATTAAAGAATTAGCGAATCGCCTGCAGGCGTTAAGGAGGCATCTTTGACGTTGATGCACGTCTTATTCGTATTGACGAAGAACAACAAAAAACACAAGATCCTCAATTTTGGGACAATCCGAAACAAGCAGAATTACAATTAAAAAAAATTACTTCTATTAAAAAATGGACTGATGCTTATTTTGAAGCAGCTCAGTTAGTTGATGATTTAGAAATTCTTGCTGATTTTTTTAAAGAAGGCGAAGCAACTCAAGCAGAACTTGACGAACAGTATGCTAAAGCCTTTGATTACATAGAATCGCTCGAATTTAAAAATATGTTGCAAAAAGAGGAAGATCAATTTGGTGCAATTCTCAAAATTAATCCCGGAGCAGGTGGTACCGAAAGTCATGATTGGGCATCAATGTTATTGCGTATGTATATGCGATGGGGCGAAGCAAATGGATATACTGTAAAAGAAATTGATATACAAGAAGGTGATGTTGCCGGAATAAGTGCAGCAACTATTGAATTTGTTGGTGATTATGCATACGGATATCTCAAAGGAGAAACCGGAGTTCATCGTTTGGTTCGTATTTCACCGTTCGACTCGGGAGCTCGTCGTCATACTTCTTTTGCTTCGGTAGATGTAGCACCAATGATTGACGATACTATTGAAATTGTTGTAAATCCTGCCGATATAGAATGGGACACGTATCGTTCGAGTGGTGCTGGCGGGCAAAATGTAAATAAAGTTGAAACCGCAGTAAGGTTAAAACATAAACCTACCGGAATAGTTATAGAAAATTCAGAAACTCGTTCTCAATTGCAAAACCGTGAAAAAGCAATGACTTTGCTTAAATCACAATTGTATGAACTTGAAATTCGTAAACGCCAAGAAGAACAAGCTGCTCGCAATGGTGAAAAACTTAAAATTGAATGGGGGTCTCAAATACGCAATTATGTATTGCACCCATATAAATTGGTAAAAGATGTGAGAACGAATTATGAAACGTCTAATACACAAGCTGTTTTAGATGGTGATTTAAATCCTTTTATAAAAGAATATTTAATGATGTTTGTACGAAAAGAGGAACAATAATATGGCAGCTCACTATCTTGTGTTAATTCTCATTTCGGCATTGGCACATTCATTTTACAATTTTTTGGTACATAAATCAGGTGGCAATAGACTGTTTTTGTTGCTTATGTTTGTTGTAGCTGCTATTTCTGCTTCTGTTGTGTATGGTTTTAATTTTGAATTTTTTACATTTTCTTTTAAAACATTCGCAATTATTTATGCAGCGTCCTTATTTTATATATTGTATCAAGTATTTGTATCAAAATCATATGAACTTGGCGAAATATCACGATTGTATCCACTTTCTGTATTGAGCCCGGTGTTGGTACCAATATGGGCTGTATTGTTTTTGCACGAACAACTAAGTGTAAGTATTGTTATAGGTATATGTTTGTCAACAGCAGGAGCCATGATTATGAAACAAAAATCGTTACGTTCCATGGAATTTGCCGATTTATTTACTAAACGAAATTTATATGCCGGGGCAGGCTATGCTCTCACAGCATCACTTATGTATTCGTTTGGTTCAGTCCTCGATAAATTTTCTGTCGGTTTATTTAATCTTATTCCCTATTTATGGCTTTTACTTACATGTATGACTCTTAATTTATTTATATATACGCTTTTGTTTGAAAATAAAGTTTTTGCCTCATATAAAACTATAGCTTGGAATCGTTTGATAATAGCAGGTGTAGCTGCATATATTTCTTTTTTTACGTTTCGAGCAGCTTTACAGCATGTGCCTGTGTCGGTTGCGGTACCTATTAGAACTTCGTCAATTGTATTTGCTCTGCTTATGGGAGTTTTGTTTGTAGGCGAAAAAATCAATACTATAAAAATTATTGGTATTACTACTATAATCATTGGAATTGTAATTATTAATATATCATTATAACATGGCATTTGAAAAGGAAATTAATAGACGACGAACATTTGCAATTATTAGTCACCCCGATGCGGGAAAAACCACATTGACCGAAAAACTGTTGTTGTTTGGTGGTGCTATTCACGTTGCCGGTGCCGTAAAATCTAATAAAATAAAAAAAACTGCCACTTCGGATTTTATGGAAATAGAAAAGCAACGAGGTATTTCTGTTGCTACTTCAGTTATGGGGTTTGAATATAACGATCGCAAAATTAACATTCTTGATACTCCGGGGCACAAAGATTTTGCTGAAGACACATATCGTACTCTTACTGCCGTAGATTCTGTTATAATTGTAATAGACGTTGCCAAAGGGGTTGAGGAGCAAACAAAAAAACTTGCAGAAGTCTGTCGTATGCGCAATACTCCGGTAATGGTGTTTGTAAACAAAATGGACCGCGAAGGAAAAGATGCCTTTGAATTGCTTGATGAAATTGAAGATTTGCTCAAAATAAAAGTTCGTCCACTTACATGGCCTATAGGTATGGGACGTAGTTTTCAAGGAGTATATAACCTGTATAAACAAAATTTACGATTGTTTGAAGCAAACCAAGAATATGTAAAACCTGCCGTAGATTTTACCAATATAAATGACAATGGTATAGACACTATGATAGGTAATAATGCTGCACAAACTTTACGTGAAGAAGCAGAATTGGTAGAAACGGTGTATCCTGCATTTGATGTACAAGGTTATTTGCGTGCAGAATTAGCACCGGTGTTTTTTGGTAGTGCATTATATAATTTTGGGGTACAAGAAATTTTAGATACCTTTGTTGAAATAGCTCCATCACCGCGTAATGCAAAAACTGAAGAACGCGAAATATCACCATATGAAGAAAAATTCTCGGGTTTTGTGTTTAAAATTCATGCAAATATGGATCCCAATCATCGCGATAGGATTGCATTTGTTAAAATATGTTCAGGTAGATTTGAACGAAACAAAAATTATTTACATGTTCGCCATCAGAAACAACTAAAATTTTCGAATCCTACTTCATTCATGGCCGAAAAAAAACAAGTCATTGATTATGCATATCCGGGTGACATTATTGGTTTATACGATTCTGGTAATTTCAAAATCGGCGACTCGCTTACCGAAGGAGAATTATTGCATTTTTCTGGTATTCCATCGTTTTCGCCCGAACTGTTTCGCTATATAGAAAATGGTGATCCTATGAAATTCAAACAATTGGCAAAAGGCATAGACCAACTCATGGACGAAGGTGTTGCGCAGTTATTTACCAACGAGTTTAATGGCAGAAAAATAATTGGAACCGTAGGTGCGCTTCAATTTGAAGTAATAGAATATCGTCTTAAACACGAATACAATGCTACCTGCCGATACGAACCTATACAATTGTACAAAGCGTGTTGGATAACTTCAACCAATAAAGCACAATTGCTCGATTTTAAAAAACGCAAATACCAAAATATGGCTACCGACAAACATGGTAGAGATGTTTTTTTAGCTGACACATCATTTGCATTGCAAATGGCTCAACAAAATTTTCCGGATATTCAATTTCATTTTACTTCAGAATTTTAAAAATCATAAAACTATTAGTAAAAAAACTAACAATTACTAATGTTCATTTTTAAGAAAAGTTGACGTTGTTGATGGTGTAACAGTAGTCATTTTGACATTTTTTGTTGTAAGTTTATGTAAAATTGTCTTGTTCTTGTTGTTGGCAATTGTTTTGAAGCCGTAAAAAAAAAAAATACGACTATGGACTTCAATCAATTTACAATTAAAGCTCAGGAGGTTATAAACCATTCGGTACAAATAGCCATTTCTAAATCGCATCAGGCGGTAGAAACAGGACATATGTTACAAGCATTACTGGAAAAAGCTGAAAATATAAGTTCGTTTTTACTCAAAAAACTTGATGTAAATACAACAATGCTGAGTACAGTATTGCACAAAATTATAGATTCTTACCCTAAAGTATCGGGCGGAGAACCATATTTATCATCAAATGCTAACAGAGCATTGCAAGAATCATTGCAAATGCTTAATAAATTTAATGATAGATATGTATCTGTAGAACATATTTTGCTCGGTATTTTAAAACAAGGCGATCAAGTATCGCAATTGCTAAAAGATAATGGTGTAACCGAACAAAATTTAATTCTTGCAATACAGGATTTACGTAAAGGAGCAAAGGTTGAAAGTCAGTCTGCCGAAGATACTTATAATGCATTACAACGTTTTGCAATTAATTTGAATCAACAAGCTCGTAATGGTAAGCTTGACCCGGTAATCGGTCGTGATGATGAAATTCGTAGAGTTCTTCAAATCTTATCACGAAGAACTAAAAATAATCCGATTTTAATAGGAGAACCCGGTGTTGGAAAAACAGCTATAGCCGAAGGATTGGCACATAGAATTGTAAATGGTGATGTGCCCGATACACTCAAATCAAAACAAATTTATTCCTTAGATATGGGAGCTCTTATAGCCGGAGCTAAATATAAAGGAGAATTTGAGGAGCGTTTAAAATCTGTTGTAAATGAAGTAATTTCTGCCGATGGCGAAATAATATTGTTTATTGATGAAATTCATACATTAGTAGGTGCAGGTAAAAGTGATGGAGCTATGGATGCTGCAAATATTTTGAAACCTGCCTTGGCTCGTGGAGAACTTCGTTCAATAGGTGCTACTACTCTTGACGAATATCAAAAATATTTTGAAAAAGACAAAGCATTGGAACGAAGATTTCAAACCGTAATGATAGATGAACCCGATGTGGAAAGTGCAGTTTCAATCCTTCGCGGACTCAAAGAACGATATGAAAATCATCATAAAGTACGAATTCTTGATGAAGCAATTATAGCTGCAGTAGAATTATCGCATAGATATATTACCGAACGTTATTTGCCCGATAAAGCAATAGATTTGATGGATGAAGCAGCTTCAAAACTTCGTCTCGAAATGAATTCGGTACCCGAAGAAATAGACGAACTGAATCGTAAAATTCGTCAACTTGAAATAGAACGTGAAGCTATAAAACGTGAAGGGTTAACAGCAAAAGTTGAGTCGCTTGATAAAACAATTGCCGAATTGCAAAGCGAACATGCTACGTTTATGGCTGCATGGGAAAACGAAAAACGTATTGTGAGTAATATTCAAACTATAAAACAAGAATTAGAAGATTTGAAATATGAAGCAGAACGTGCAGAACGTGACGGAGATTACGGTAAAGTTGCCGAAATACGATATGGTAGAATAAAAGAACGCGAAACACAAATACAACAATTGCAAGAAGAACTCAAAGAAATGCAGGCAAAAGGTGGTTTGATAGATGAAGAAGTAGGTGCTGATGATATAGCCGAAGTAGTTTCGCGATGGACAGGTATTCCTGTTACACGCATGCTACAAGCCGAGCGTGAAAAGTTGTTGAATTTAGAACAAGAATTACATAAGCGTGTTATTGGTCAACATGAAGCTATTACAGCTATAGCTGATGCTGTGCGACGAAGTAGAGCAGGTTTGCAAGATGTAAAACGACCAATAGGTTCGTTTATATTTTTAGGAACTACCGGTGTTGGAAAAACAGAATTAGCAAAAGCATTGGCAGAATTTTTATTTGATGATGAAAATTTAATTACACGTATTGATATGTCTGAATATCAAGAACGTCATTCTGTATCGCGACTTATTGGAGCTCCTCCCGGATATGTAGGGTATGATGAAGGAGGGCAATTAACCGAAGCCGTTCGTAGAAAACCATATTCTGTAGTATTGCTCGATGAAATAGAAAAAGCTCATCCTGATGTGTTTAATATATTATTGCAAGTACTTGACGATGGACAGTTGACTGATAATAAGGGGCGTACGGCTAGTTTTAAAAATACTATAGTTATTATGACTTCAAATATTGGTTCTCATATTATTCAAGAACATTTTGACAGAATGCACGAAAGTAATGTGGCTGAAACTATAGAACGTGCCAAAGTTGAAGTGTTTGAATTATTGAAACGAACAGTTCGTCCCGAATTTTTGAACAGAATAGATGAAATAATCATGTTTACTCCATTGAGTCATTCTGATATATTAGATATTGTTCGTTTGCAATTCAATATATTGGCTGCTCGTTTAGAAAAAATGAATATTCATATAGATATAACCGATGATGCTGTTGAAGAACTGGCTCGACTTGGATACAATCCGCAGTTTGGTGCTCGTCCGGTAAAACGTATTATTCAAAAGGAATTACTTAATCAGTTATCTAAAAAAATATTAACCGGCGAAGTTTCACAAGATTCACGTATATTAATTGACTTTTTAGGTGATGGTATGGTTTTTAGAAATAGTAAATAGCGGAGTAATATATGAATAGAGTTGTCTTAATTACAGGAGCTTCGGCCGGTATTGGTAAAGAAACTGCAAAATTATTGTTGCAGAAAGGATATGTTGTATATGGTGCAGCACGCCGAATAGAACAAATGCACGATATTGCTCAATTGGGAGCACATATACTAAGTTTAGATATTACGCAAGATACTTCTATTCAAGCGTGTATTGACACTATTATTTCTGAACAAGGGCGAATAGATGTGTTGATAAACAATGCCGGTTATGGTTCGTATGGTGCTATAGAAGATGTACCAATACAAGAAGCAAAGCGACAATTTGAAGTAAATGTATTTGGACTAGCTCGAATTACACAATTAGTGTTGCCATATATGCGTAATCAAAAACACGGGTATATAGTAAATATTTCATCGGTAGCAGGTAAAACATATTCGCCTTTGGGAGGTTGGTATCATGCTTCTAAACATGCCTTGGAAGGCTTATCTGATTCTTTACGGTTTGAAGTTGCTCCTTTTGGTATACATGTAATAATAATAGAACCCGGACTTATTCAAACAGAGTGGGGAGATATAGCATTACATTCAGCTGTTCAAACGTCGGGGAATACTGTGTATGCGTCATATGTGCAAGGATTACAAAATATTTTTAGTCGTATTAAAAGTCCTTCGCATCCAAAAGTAATTGCTCGTACAATTATGAAAGCTATATCAACACAAAATCCTAAAACTCGCTATGTTGCAGGTTCCGGAGCTAAGCCCTTACTGTTTTTAAGAAGTATAATAAGTGATAAATGCTATGATAGAATAATGAGAAAAATGGTATAAGTGTTTTAATACAATTTGTGTACTTGTTCCTTTTTTCTGATTACGATAGATTAAATAAGTTATTTGGTATATCCGGGTGAGTTATCAATTTCTTTGTATCTACGTTGTCTTTTATTGTAATTAAATTATATACCATTTCTGTTTCAGAAGTAACAGCATAAAAATTATGAATAGTGTGTCCTATAATACCTACTATAGTACCGTTTGATTCAATAACCAGTATTTTTTCTTTTTCATGAATTGGTACTTTAGCATCAATTAAATAATCGCTTATTTTTTTTGAGCCTTTCATACCAAAGGGTATAATTTTATCTCCTTGTTTCCATGTTCTAATAGTGATTTCTTTTCCTAATTTGTCAACATCAAATTGAAGAACAAGAGAGTTGTTCTTTACAATTCTGGTAACAAGTGAGGCGTAAATTTTTGATTCAAGT
>JAJUFK010000411.1 GCA_029266015.1 Bacteroidota bacterium | reverse complement strand
TATATCACGTTTATATTTTTTTGAGTAACTCACAAATTATTTTTGCCATTCTAAATCGGATATAGTACCATTAATTTTACGCGAAACTATTCCTGCCGGAAATACAATTATTTGAGCATCTGATGAATAAGCGTTATCTATAATTTCATAGTATTCTTTTGAATTTCTGCCGTGTTTATTGATAGGTAAGAAAATTTCCTCCATATCAGGTAAATGCATTAAAATATCATTTACTAAAAAATGAATTTTTGGAAAAAATCGAGAAATAGTTGCTATAAGTATAATTCCATCGGGTCCTCCAAACGGGTGGTTTGATACAAATATAAAACGACCGCTTTGGGGAATATGTTCTATATTTTGTAATTTAGTAGTAATGTTTTGAAATTCAAGGAATTTTCTCATTTTTTCGGCTCCTTTGTAGGGAGCAAGTTTTTGTAAATCTCTATTTAAATCATTTTGATGAATGATTTTTCTGATATATGATAAAACAAAACCGGGTAAAAGTGAATATAGACGAGGATTTTTTTGTTGTATAACTTTGTCTATATCAATATGTATATTAGTATTATTCATTAAATCCTTGCAATAGGAATGCAAATGTACGCGTAAAAATAATATAATTGAAGTTTTTTTTTATTTTTGTATATTATAGAGTCACTACAAATACTACTGTTGAAAGTATTATTTGTTATAAACAAACATACAATATATATGAAGATAATTCGATTTGCTGTAGTTGGGCTGGGACACATAGGTAAACGCCATGCTCAAATGATAAAACAAGACCCCGATGCCCAATTGGTGGCATATTGCGATATAAAACCTCGTGAAGAACTTAATTTGCAAGAAACCGATGTGCCTTTTTTTAGTTCAATAGAAGAAATGCTTAATTCGGGTATTGAAATAGATGTTGTAAATATTTGTACTCCTAACGGGTATCATGCACAGCAATCAATTTTGGCTTTGAATAAAAAATGCCATGTAGTATGTGAAAAACCAATGGCTCTTACTAAAGCTGATGCAGAATCAATGATTTATAAATCTCTTGAGGTTTCAAGAAATATATTTTGTGTAATGCAAAACAGATATTCTCCGCCATCGGTGTGGCTCAAAGAAATAATATCGAACAATATTTTAGGTAATCCTTATATGGTGCAACTTAACTGTTATTGGAATCGTGATGAACGATATTATAAAAAAGGAGGGTGGCATGGTAATGCCCAATTAGATGGAGGAACATTGTTTACACAGTTTTCACATTTTATAGATATAATGTATTGGTTGTTTGGCGATATTACTAATATACGTGCCAACTTCAAGGATTTTAATCATCAGCACCTTACCGATTTTGAAGATAGTGGTTTTGTGT
>JAJUFK010000198.1 GCA_029266015.1 Bacteroidota bacterium | reverse complement strand
TATTTTCCAGAATTCATAGCTTTACAATTAAGTTTGCAAAGCTAGTTTCAAATCAAATCAAAAAATCAAAGAACGCTTATATTGTGCTGATATATATATTATTACAAAATATTTTTAAAAGTTAACGCATCACCAGTGATTCTGAATTATGAATTATGAATTATGAATTAATTTTAGAAATAATCTGTGCAAATCTGTGTAATCTGTGGTGTATGAAAATTTAATTCATTTATTAAAATTTAAATGTCATCCCTCCGGGATTAAAATTACAATATTCCTATCCCTTTACTCGAAATAGTAATTGATGTATGAAAAATCTATGAGAATCTGTGTGATTCGCCAAAGCGGAACAGGTCTGTGGTGAAAAATGGTATATGGTTTACGGTATAGGGTTTATGGTTTTATAGTAACTCATGGTTCGACGAATGGTTGCTGAGCATGTCGAAGTACTCACCAACCAACTAAAAACTAAAAATTCATAACTCAAAACTATTTCCCTATTTTTGTACAATTATTCTAAACTCTCATGCAGGATTCTTGTTTTTTTAAGTTTAATAAACCTATAGATATGTATACGTTGCCTAAGCAATTTACCTATCCATTTTGCTATACTCCCCATAACCTATGTATAGAAGCTATTAAGCAATTACAAAATGTTATTACTTCTTATTCCCATTGGAATCATGACTTTGGAATTGATCATTTTGTAGAAGGTTCTAATGTAGGCAAAATGTTTGGTGTACTGGTAGTACAAAACAGTGCACATGAAATTGGGTTTTTGGCAGCATTTTCAGGTAAAATAGGCGAATCTCAGGTATATCCACACTTTGTTCCTCCTATATCAAACATTATGGAATCGGGCAGTTTTTATCGCACAGGCGAAGACGAATTAAAGCATATAAACGATGCTATATATACCATACAACAATCTGTAGAGTATACACGTGCCATTCAAGAGTATACAACTATTTGCAAACAAGCAGAACTAGAATTAGCAGCAAAAAAACAAGAAATAGCAAACAATAAATTACAAAGAAAGGCTATACGAAAAACAATAGCACAAACTCACGACGAAGAAATTATTTTACAACAATTGGCAAAACAAAGCAGCAATGAGCATTTTGCATATAAACAATTGCTTGCATTTTGGAACAAACGCAAAGAAGAAGCACAAAAGCACGTAGATTTTTTTGAAATACAAATACAGAAATTAAAAGAGGAGCGAAAACGTAAATCGGCGGCCTTGCAACAGCAGATTTTTGACACCTATAATTTTCTGAATGCTCGCGGCGAAACAGCCAATGTGCGCGAAATTTTTGCACATACTGAAGTAGGTGTTCCTCCTGCAGGTGCAGGTGATTGCGCTGCTCCCAAATTATTGCAGCATGCATATATGCATGCATATAAACCTATAGCTATGGCCGAATTTTGGTGGGGACAATCGCCAAAATCTGAAATACGAAAACATTTACATACGTACCCCTCATGCAAAGCTAAATGCGAACCTATACTTGGATTTATGATGCAAGGATTAGATGTAGAACCTAACCCAATACTGCAAAAATTGGCAAAACATAAAGTCCCCGAAATTGTGTATGAAGACGATGCTCTATTAGTCATAAACAAACCTGCCGATATGCTCTCGGTTCCGGGTAAAATAGAAGCAGAATCGGTTTATACCTATTTTCAAACTCAATATGATTTTCCCCTATACATGGTTCATAGGCTTGATATGTCAACATCGGGTATTCTTATTATTGCAAAATCGCTCGAAGTGTTTACTGCATTGCAAGAGCAATTTACACTTCGTACTATACGCAAGCAATATGTAGCAATAGTTGAAGGTATTGTTGCGCAAGATTCGGGCACTATACAGTTACCTCTGCGTGTTGATTTAGACAACCGACCATCGCAAATAGTGTGTTTTGCACATGGCAAACCCGCAATTACAACGTGGAAAGTAGTAGAACGTATGCATAATGCTACACGCATTCACCTCTATCCACACACGGGGCGCACCCATCAATTACGTGTTCATTGTGCGCACTCGCAGGGCTTACATTGTCCTATTCGCGGCGATGAATTGTATGGAACTCCTGCAGAAAGACTATATCTGCATGCACAATACATTCACTTTGAACATCCTATAACTAAAAAGAAAATGAGTTTTACCGTTAAAGCGGAATTTTAATTATATGTTGTATCTTTTTTTTACACACAATATTTTAAAACTTCACACTAACTCCGCCACTAAACAATCGTTGTTTAGGATAATCAAAATAGTATACTCCGTTAGCACGGGTTTCGGGGTCGAGTCCGGTAAATGACGAAAGTACCCATACATTATTTGCCTGCACAGTAAACTGAATGTTCTGTATTCTCATGTGTGCTGCTTTTGATGCTTCTTTGGGTTGTATGGTGTACGACACCTGTATTTGTTTGAGGCGAAGGTAACTGCCGCTTTCTAAATAGCGTGTAGAAAATTCATTACTATTGCTGCTATTGTTTTTTACAAGTTTAGGATTTATTGCATTATCGCCGGGAGCTTTCCAATAGTCTAACGCTTGTATTGATTGATTTTTCCCCCACAAAGCGCCATCACTTTGCAACTCTGTTTGCAATTGGTTAAATATAAGGTTTCCGTAATTAAAATACCACATCATACTACATGACCACTGCTTGTATTGCACGGTATTGTTCCACCCTACTGTAAGTTTAGGATCGGCTGTTCCTGCCAACACCTTGCGTGCCTTGTTATAGTCTTTGGTTAAATTACCATTGGCATCATACCACATAGGCGAACCATCAGCAGAATTTACGCCGGCCCATTCTGCCAAATAAAAACTTTGAAACGAATGACCTTCGGTTCTGATTTTTGTACCTTGAATAATAGTATCATTTATATCGGGCGAATATAATTCGGTAATTGTATTAACATTGTGAGCTACAGTTACGCTTGTAGTATATTGCAAAAAATTTTTTTTATATACTTGTACCTGAAGCATACACTCTATTCCTTTATTTGTCATTGCCCCTACATTTTGAAATTGATGTGTATATCCGCTTATACTTGGTATAGGAACAAGTAATAACAAATCATATGTTTTACGATGATAGGCGTCAAGCGATATGTCAATTCGTTTACGAATTTGCACATCAACACCAATATTTGCAGTATTATTCTTTTCCCATGTAAGAGCATCGGTTCCTAATTGTATTGGTACACTACCCGGTTCATCATTATAATTTTTTGCAAATTCGTATAATTGCATATATGCATAATCTTGAATATTTGCATTGCCCGATGTACCATAACTTGCACGTAATTTGGCAAATGATACTGACGAAAATTGTTTAAAAAATTCTTCATTTGATGCTATCCATGAACCACCTGCCGACCAAAAGGTTCCCCAACGATGCCCCGGACTGAATTTAGAACTACCATCGGAACGTACACTTGCACTTACAAAATATGTTGATTTAAAATTATATTGTGCATTTGAAAAACCCGACAACAAAGCACTTTCATACTGCTTACTGTCAATACCTTCCATTTTGGAAGCAGCAAATAACGAGGCAATATCTTCGTAAGGAAAATTAGACGCCTTCATAGAAGCAATATTTTTTGTAACGGCTTCGGCTTCAAAACCTGCTAATAATTGAAAATTATGCACATTTTCAATACTCTTTGACCACGAAAGAGTATGTGTAGTAGAACGTGTTGTAATATCGGTAAAAAACTGTTCTACAATACCATTATACAATGCACCTTCGGGGGTTTTGGGGTGTCGATATATCATTTCTTTAGTTTGAATATAATCTATACTAGCCAATGAATTCCACACGAATTTTAGTGGTAATTCTAATGTTACAAAAGCACTCCCAAGCATACGGACACTTGCATTGGTATTTGTATTCAAATCAAGCAACCCTACCGGATTATAAAAAGAATTATCAAAATTATATTCAGTTCCTTTCATGATATGTTGTGTAGGCGGAGCAACAAATGCTGCAGTAACAGGACTCGACAAAACTCCGGGAGCATCGGTAAGGTTTTGTTTTGTAAACGAAGGATTTAATTTTACCCCATACGTACATACAGAATTTGCTCTATTTTGAATATTTACACGTGTAGAAAATCTCTGCAACCCGGTTCCTTTAACTATTCCTTGTTCATTTTTGTACTGTGACGATAAAAAATAAGTAGTTTTATCGGTTCCTCCCAACGAAGTTAGTTCATAATTTTGATACCATGCCGGAGTATATACTTCATCAAACCAATTAGTATTAGCTGTTTGTTGTTGCAATACAGTTGTTATTTCTTGGTCACTTATTCCGGCCTGTTTCATGCCTTCTGCCTGCAATTGTTTATATTGTTGGGCATTTAATAATTCAAAATTATTCATAGCAATCACCCCCACTCCTTGCGTTGTGCTGTAGGTATACATTGTTTTATCTTTCTTTCCTTGTTTCGTGGTTATCATTATTACCCCGTTAGAACCACGAGAACCGTAAAGAGATGTAGCTGCAGCATCTTTAAGTACCGAAATAGATTCTATGTCATTTGGATTAATACTAGAAAGTATGGAAGAACTTGAACTGTATTGAGTTGTATTACCGGAATACATTACAACACCATCTACTACAATAAGAGGTTCACTACCCGCACTCATAGAACCAACTCCACGCAATAGTATTTGCGAAGTTGCTCCCGGTTGTCCCGAAGCCGATGACAATACAACACCAGGAACTTGACCTTGTAATGCTTTGTCAAAACTAGATTCAGTAGTATTAGAAAGTGTTGTCGACGACACACTTGACAGCGAACCGGTATACGTTTCTTTTTTCTGTTTGCTATACGGTACCGTTACT
>JAJUFK010000409.1 GCA_029266015.1 Bacteroidota bacterium | reverse complement strand
TTTTAGTTAAAAAGAATATATATAAATTACAAATAATCATGCTCATATATTTAATAAACAAAAAAAGAATAGGATAATAAAAATTGCAAAAAGTATTATTTGGCATATATTTGCATTGAATAATTTGTAGATATGATAGACGAAGAACATTTATTGGAACACCTGCAATCATTGTTTGGCAAGAATCCGGAACAATTTAATATAATTGAAGAACAAATAGATATTCAATTGCAAATGAGCTATTTCAAACGGTCTAAACGTTTGAAAAAGAAAAAGGTTGAATTACAAGACATGTTACAAAAAGTTCCCTTATTATATCAAGATGATGTGCGAATAGAAGAAAAACGAGATATTCTGATTCATTTGGCATCATTTGAACAAGTGGAGGCTTTTAGAGCAATTGAGGCATTTTGGAAAGTTGCCGAAGGTGATATAAAACCATGGGCCTCTATGGCATATAGAGAAAATAAGATGATGTTGGAAAGTTCATTACTTGATGAAAAACAAATACTTATATCAACAGGCTTGGGGGGTAAAGGTCAAAAATTGCGTTATTTTTTAGTCTTTGTTCATGCTCAAAATGAAGATTTTACTGAAACACAACAAAAAATTGTACGAAATGAATTGGAATTTGTATTGCACAAACAAAATTCAGAAGTTGAATCGGTAGAGTTCTGTAATCAGTTGGTCAAAATATTTGTTTTAATACCTATAAGCATTGCTATAAAAGATTTAATAGTACACGTTGTTGCCGAATGTAATCAGTATGGCAATTTTGTGTCAGAAAATTTCTTAATAACAAATGTGAAAGAACTTGAAAATGAAGAAATTTTTCAAATTATTCAAGAAAAATCTATTGAATCGGAATATGATGATTTTGATGAAATAGAAGGGTTTGAAGATGATGAAGATGAAGACGATGATGATGAATAATCATATCTTTGAGTGGGGGCATGAGAGACCTTATAATTCATATGCAAATTACATAAAACAAGAATTTGGAGGAAGAATTCAAAAAATAAGTCTACATGCCGGATTAACGTGTCCAAACCGTGATGGTAGTATAGGTGTTGGCGGTTGTTCTTTTTGTAATAATGATGCTTTTATAACAGAATATTGTTCTCCACATAAACCAATTTCTCAACAAATAACAGAAGGAAAATTATTTGTTCAACGAAGATATAAAAAAGCTCAAAAATATTTTGCTTATTTTCAAGCATATTCAAACACATATACTAGTATTGAAAATTTACGAGTGTTGTTTAAAGAAGTTCAGAAGTTTCCCGAAATTATTGGATTCATTATTGGTACACGTCCCGATTGTATTGACGAACAAAAATTAGATTTCTTTGCTCAATTACGAAAACACTATTATATAGTTCTTGAATATGGTGTAGAATCAATATATGATT
>JAJUFK010000161.1 GCA_029266015.1 Bacteroidota bacterium | reverse complement strand
ATACCCATTCCAAAAGCAATAGTAGCTACAATTACATCAACATCTTCCATTAAAAACATATCCTGATTTCGCGAACGTGTATGAGCATCAAGCCCTGCATGATAAGGTAATGCTTTAATTCCATTCACAACCAATGTTTCTGATAGTTCTTCTACCTTTTTTCGACTCAAACAATAAATAATACCCGATTTACCTGGATTATCTTTGATAAAACGTATTATTTGTTTAGAAGCGCTCACTTTTGGACGCACTTCGTAATATAAATTTTCTCTACGAAACGATGATTTAAAAACGGTAGCATCTAACATTCCCAAGTTTTTCTGGATATCATGCTGCACTTTGGGAGTAGCAGTTGCGGTAAGAGCAATAATAGGTGCTCTTCCTATTGATTCTACAATAGGTTTTATTCGACGATATTCCGGTCTAAAATCATGTCCCCATTCAGAAATACAATGAGCTTCATCTATTGCATAAAACGAAACGGTAATACTTTTTAAAAAATCAATATTATCCTCTTTGGTTAATGATTCCGGAGCAACATACAACATTTTAGTTGCACCGGTTCGCACATCTTCTTTTACCTGATTCATTTCACTCCTACTGAGTGATGAATTCAAAAAATGAGCTATTCTATTGTCGGTACTGAATCCTCGCATAGCATCTACTTGATTTTTCATAAGAGCTATAAGAGGAGAAATAATAATAGCTGTTCCATCTGAAATAATAGCAGGTAATTGATAACATAAAGATTTTCCTCCACCTGTTGGCATAAGTACAAACGTATCCTTCCCTTCCAATAAATTTAAAATCACATCTTTTTGGTTTCCTTTAAATGAATCAAAACCAAAATAGCTCTTTAAATTAGCCAATAATTCCTGTTCTGAGTACTTTGTCATGTAAAAAAATTAAATTTGAAATCAGTTTTTACCCTCGTAGAATGAATTATATAATTTTTATAATCAAAACTGAGATTATTACATATTTTTGTAGATAAATTTACATATATTTTTTAATTACAAACAAAAAAAAAATAAAATTTATAGTTTTGAAAACAATACAAGAAATAATAAGCATTGCCAAGCATACCATTTTACAAGAAGCAGCTACAATTCAAACTATAGCAAATTATATAGATGAACAATTTGCACAAGTAGTACAATTAATTTTACAATCGCAAGGCCGTGTTGTAATAACCGGTGTAGGCAAAAGCGCCATAATTGCACAAAAAATAGTTGCTACACTTAATTCTACAGGCACTCCTGCGTTATTTATGCATGCAGCCGAAGCTATACATGGTGATTTAGGTATGATTCAACAGCATGATGTAGTAATTTGTATATCCAAAAGCGGTAATACACCAGAAATAAAAGTATTGGTTCCATTATTAAAAAAAGGTGGCAATACGTTAATTGCAATGGTTTCTGAAAAAAAATCATATTTAGCAGAAAAATCAGACTATATTCTATATGCACATATTGAACGAGAAGCATGCCCGCATAATTTGGCTCCTACCAACAGTACTACAGCCCAGCTTGTAATGGGCGATGCTTTGGCTATGTGTTTATTGGAACAGCGTAAATTTTCACCTCAAGATTTTGCTAAATATCATCCCGGTGGTTCATTAGGCAAACGAATGTACTTACGTGTTGAAGATATTTATACTCAGAAAAAAGCACCACGAGTATTACCTAATCAAACTATAACAGAAGTTATATTCGAAATTTCATCAAAACGAATGGGAGCTGCTGCTGTAGTTGATACAAACAATGTACTTTTAGGAATAATTACCGATGGCGATTTACGAAGAATGCTCGAAAAAAATACAAATTTTAGCACTCTTACGGCTCAAGATATTATGACAAAAAACCCAAAAACTATTTCGCCTCAAGATATGGCAATTGCTGCTTTTGAACGTATGGAACAAAATAGCATTACTCAGCTTGCCGTAGTTGAAAAAGATACATATAAAGGCATGTTACACTTACACGATTTATTAAAAGAAGGAATTGTGTAATTAAAAAATTAGATAGAGAATTGTAATTAAATATGAACTTCTCTGTAATACATCTCATTATTATACAATACTATGCAAAGAAACAACATAGAAATAATGTCGCCGGTAGGTTCATACGAATCTCTTATGGCTGCTATACAAGCAGGAGCAAATTCTGTGTATTTTGGAATAGAAATGCTCAATATGCGAGCACGTTCTTCAAATAATTTTACTACTCACGATTTAGCAAAAATAGTTTCAATATGCAATAGCCATGGTGTTAAAACATATTTAACAGTAAATACCGTACTATATGACTCTGATATGAATACACTGCACAAAGTAGTTAATGCTGCAAAACAATATGGTGTAACAGCAATTATTGCTTCAGATATTGCTGCTATACAATATGCTCGCCAAGTGGAAGTTGAAGTTCATATTTCAACACAATTAAATGTATCGAATACCGAGGCAGTTAGATTTTTTTCGCAGTATGCCGATGTTGTAGTTCTTGCACGTGAATTAAATCTCACACAAGTTAAAGAAATTTACACCGCCATCTGCCAACAAAACATTACCGGACCTTCTGGTAATTTAGTGCAAATTGAAATGTTTGTTCATGGTGCTTTATGCATGTCTATATCGGGCAAATGCTATTTAAGTTTGCATGAACAAAATTATTCTGCTAATAAAGGAGCATGCTTACAAACATGCCGCAAAGCTTATACAGTAACAGAAAAAGAAAGTGGCAATCAACTTGAAATAGATAATGAATACATTATGTCACCCAAAGACTTATGCACTATAGGTTTTGTTGATGAATTAATATATGCGGGAGTGCGTGTTTTTAAAATTGAAGGAAGAGCTCGAAGCGCCGAATATGTAAAAACAGTTACTCAATGTTACAGTGAAGCTGTTGAGGCCGTTTGCAACAATACATATACACCGGAATTGGTAGAGCAATGGAAACATAAATTATCTCAAGTATTTAATAGAGGTTTTTGGGACGGATATTATTTAGGACAAAAATTGGGAGAATGGAGCACGCAATATGGTAGTAGTGCAACCAAAATTAAACACTTACTCGGTAAATGCACCAATTATTTTTCAAATATAGGTGTTGCAGAATTTACTATGCAATCAGGCGAGTTACACATAGGCAATGACGTATTGATAATAGGGAAAACAACGGGTGTAGTTGAATGTACCGTTGATGAAATTCGCTACAATTTACAACCTGTTTCCGTTGTAAAAAAAGGAGATGTTTTTTCTATGAAGGTTCCCCAACTCGTTCGACGAGGCGATGTATTGTATCTATGGAAAGATTCTGATAAATAAAAAAGGCGGGAATTACAATTTCCGCCTTTTCTATTTCTTATTTGCTATTAGTGAGGTTTTGGAATCAACGCTTTTTTAGATAATTTAAATTTACCTTTGTCAATTCCTATTAATTTAACGTCGAACACATCACCTTCTTTAAGAACATCACCAACCTTCTCTATTCGTTTCCAGTCTATTTCAGACACATGTAACAGACCATCTTTTTGAGGTAAAAATTCCATAAACGCACCAAACTCTACAATAGTTTTAACCTTTGCAGAATATACTTTGCCTATTTCAGGTTCTTGAGCAATACCCATTATATAAGCTTTTGCTTCTCTCATACCCTGCGCATCGGTTCCACAAATTTCTACTTCACCTTTACCATTTATTTCTTCAATAGCAATTATAGTATTAGTTCTTGCTTGTAATTCTTGAATATTTTTACCGCCTGAACCTATTATAGCACCTATATATTCTTTATCTATTATCAATCGTTCAATACGAGGAGCATGAGGTTTTAAATCGGCGCGAGGTTCAGCTATAGTTTCAGTTATTTTACTAAGTATATGCATACGCCCCTCTTTAGCTTGATTTAGTGCTTTTTCAAGAATTTCGTATGATAATCCGTCAACTTTTATATCCATTTGAGTAGCGGTAATACCATCTTTGGTTCCCGTAACTTTAAAATCCATATCACCTAAGTGATCTTCATCGCCAAGAATATCAGAAAGAACAGCAAATTTAGAACCTTTATTTTCTGAAATTAGCCCCATTGCTATACCCGAAACAGGTTTCGTAATTGCAACACCTGCATCCATTAAAGCAAGAGTTCCGGCACACACAGTAGCCATAGAAGAAGAACCATTAGATTCTAAAATATCAGACACAATACGAATTACATATGGATAATCAGAAGGTATAACAGCCTTAAGAGCTCTAAATGCTAAATTACCATGTCCAATTTCACGACGGCCAACACCTCTTGATGCTTTTGCTTCGCCTGTTGAAAATGGAGGGAAATTATAATGTAATAAAAATCTTTCTTTACCTTTGTATAATACCTCATCTACCAATTTTTCATCGTTTTTCATACCAAGAGTTACGGTAGTAATTGATTGTGTTTCACCACGAGTAAACACAGCCGAACCATGAGCCATAGGCAAATAATCAATTTCTGACCAAATTGGACGAATTTCTGTAGTTTTTCTACCATCTAATCGTTTGCCTTCATCAAGTATAGCTCTACGCATAGCTTCTTTTTCAACTGCATGATAATATTGCCCAATTAAAAAAGCTTTAACTTCAGCATCTTCTGCAGGTAACGATGCAATATATTCATCTTTTATTGCATTAAAAGCTTGAGATCGAGCATGTTTGTCGGCATTACATGACGTAGCAACCGCATATACTTTATCATATGTTTTAGCCCAAATATCTTGTTTCAATTCTTCATCATGCTCTTCATGACAATATTCAAGTTTTTTTGTTTTACCAACCATTTCAGTTAATTCCATTTGAGCTTTACAATGAACTTTTATAGCTTCATGTGCAACCTTTATAGCTTCAAGCATTTCAGCTTCAGAAACTTCTTTCATTTCACCCTCTACCATCATTATATTATCAATAGTAGCAGCAACCATAATATCAATATCTGCCGCTTCTAATTGTTGAAAAGTAGGATTGATTACAAAAGAGCCGTTTACACGAGCAACTCTAACTTCTGAAATTGGACCATTGAAAGGTATATCAGAAACAGCTAAAGCTGCAGAAGCTGCCAAACCTGCTAAAGCATCGGGCATATCAATACTATCGGCAGACATTAACATTACATTTACAAACACCTCTGCATGATAATCATCAGGAAATAATGGACGCAAAGCTCTATCAATTAAACGTGATACTAATATTTCATAGTCAGACGCTTTTCCTTCACGACGAGTAAACCCACCGGGGAAACGTCCGGCCGCACCATATTTTTCTTTATATTCAACTGTTAAAGGCATAAAATCGGTTCCCGGTTTTGCATCTGCGGCAGCACATACAGTTGCTAAAAGCATAGTGTTCCCCATTTTGAGCATTACCGATCCGTCTGCTTGTTTTGCTAATTTACCTGTTTCAATTTCTATGATTCTTCCGTCACCTAAATCAATTGTTTTTTTTACTACTTGCAACATATTGTTCGTTTTAATTTGATTTAAAAATTACATGACAAGGCATGTATAAAAATAAAGAAAGGCAATAAAAATTGCCTTTCCAAATATAGTAAAATCTTTTGAATTTTATTTACGAATTGCTAATTCTTTGATAAGCTTACGATACTCCTCTATGTTTGTATCTTTTATATAATTTAATAATCTACGACGCTTACCAACCAATTTCAATAAGGATTGTTGTGTTACTTTATCTTTTTTGTTGGTTTTTAATTGCTCTGTCAAAGTATTAATTCTTAAAGTAAAAAGAGCAACTTGTCCTTGTGTAGAACCCGTATCTTTTTCAGATTTTCCAAATTTTTTAAAAATCTCTGTTTTTTTTTCTGCAGTTAAATACATATGTATAAATTTTTCTTTCTTTTACTTTCTTAAATTTTTGGACTGCAAAACTACATTATTTTTTT
>JAJUFK010000223.1 GCA_029266015.1 Bacteroidota bacterium | reverse complement strand
CGATGTTATTAATGTATTACATTTTTTTTCATCGTGTACTTTTTTAAGAGGTAATGATAATACAATATTTTCATATAATATATGAGAAATATCTAATTCCGGTTCATCTTGCGAATATAAAATTACATCGTCAGCTTCTGCTAATTCATCAGCAATTAATGCTTGTTTTACAACAAATGTTTGTGTATTCGTAATTGGAATTTCTACAGTTTCCAAACATCTATCGCAGGGAACAAATACCCGCCCACGCATGGTAATTTGCATTGTATGCAGTTGTAATCGTTTAGTAAAAACTACTACAACATGCACTTGAATATCATGCATTTCCTCAATTTTTTGTTGTTCAATGAACTCCTTTTGTATTTCAATCTCTATGGTATGTACCCCATCTGTTAATCGTTGAATAGGTATTTTATACATATATTGTTTATTATACATACCTTAAAAATTAGCACGCAAAATTAGGAAAAACTTTTGAATTACAAAATTTAGAATGAGTATTTCACAAAAAATAAAAAAAATAAAGAAAATCATTCTTTCAATATACGTAAATGTTTATATTTGAAATTAATACATTTTCATGCAGTATAGAAAAAATACTGCCTATACTTATTATATAAATGATAAAACACTGTCTGCCCCATGATATTAGGTGAGCACATAGAAGAAAAAATAAGAAACATGTATACTTTTGATTTTTTTACTCATTTATAGTTTATTCCTCTACAAAGACATAAAAAAATTTAAAAAAAGAACTTCAACCATGGGAAAATATAGGTGTTAATCAAAAATAAATTAACGATTTTCAAAAATTGATATACGAGTACAAATTTTTATTCCTTTAAAATATAAACATCTTTTTTCTACTTTTGTAACTCTATTATTTACAAATGCATATACAAAAATATATATTTATAGTATTTATACTTTGTTGTAACTCATTACAAGCTCAGTTTTATAATGGTACACAAACTAGTTTTGGCAAAAATCGAGTACAATATCATGAACCATTTTGGCGATATTATCGATATCAAGAATTTGATGTATATTACGATAAAGCAGGAAAACAATTAGCAGAATTTGTTGCAAAACACGCTATTGAATCACAAAAAGAAGTTAAAAAAATTATTGATTTTCGATATACCCGAAGAATTATTTTTGTAGTATACAATTCACTAGAAAATCTTAAACAAAGTAATATTGGTTTAAGTTCATCAGATGACCAATATAATATTGGCGGTACAACTCAAATAATTGATAACAAAGTAATTTTATACTTCAATGGTGATTTAAATAATTTACAACAGCAAATACGATATGGCATAGCTTTATTAATGATAAGAGAGTTTTTATATGGAGCAGAAAACTATAGACAAATAATATCAAATTCAGCTCTTCATTCATACCCATTATGGTTTATTGAAGGAATGGCAGAATATATTTCCGGTTCATGGAATAGCATTTTGGAAGAAGCTGTTATCATTGGATTTGAAAATAAAAAATTTAAAAATATAGTACATACAAAACCCGATGATGCCCTTATTATAGGTCATGCCATGTGGAAATATATTGCAGAATCGTATGGAAATCAAGCTATTACAAACATACTTTTTGTAACAAAAGTTACCGAAGATATCCAAGAAGGATTTAATTATATATTAAAAAAAAATTTAAAGGAAATTATATCCGAAACAGAAACATATTACAAAAAAAATAGAAATATAAAAGAAACACCAATAGTATTTAAACAAACTATACATATACCCCAAAAAGCAAAAAAATATCCTATTACACAAATGCAAATATCACCCGATGGCAGCAAAATACTGTATGTAACCAATAATAAAGGAAAGGCGACTATTTATATTTCTAATTTAGAAAATAAAAAACACAAAAAAATATATACCACAGGAACTATTCTAGAACAAATTACCGATTATTCCTATCCTGTTATTACATGGCATCCGCGTAGTGAATCATGTACATTTTTTGTAGAAAAAAAAGGCTCAATTTATATGTACACATATATCATCAACACAAAAGAACTTATAACACGTGAATTTCACTATTTTGAAAAAGTATTGGAATGTGCATATGCAAATAATGGTACAGAAATAGTTTTTTCAGGTGTCAAAAATGGACAAACAGATTTATATATATATAACACACAAACATACGCAAACACACAAATTACTAACGATAGAGCCGATGATAGATTCCCCGTATTTATACAAAATGACTCAAAAATTTTATTTTCATCTAATAGAAATTCAATACAAACAAATACGAAACAAGACTCTTTAAGAACAACATTTGATATTTTTATAGCTTCACGAACAAAAAACCAAAATATTCAACGTATTCAAGATTCATATTTTGATAATGAACTAAAACCAATTGAATTTATGAATGGTTCGTATATATATATAAATGATAAAAATGGAATTCAAAATTTATATCGCACAACACCCGACAGTACTGTACATTTTATTGATACAACTATTCATTACAGATATTTTCATACTACATATCCTATAACTAATTCAAAACATAATATTTTAGACTTTTCATATTCTCCTGTAACTTCAGACTTAATACTATATACAAAACAAAAAAAATACAATCAAATATCAACTGTATCTTTAGAAACTTTACTTAATTCACATTTCGAAAATATTCAAACTATCAATTCAAAATATATACATGATACCTCATTACAAGTTTTAAAACAATCAAAAACAGCCCCCATACAAAACACACCACAAATAGATGAAAATATTGATTTTGAATCATATACATTTGAATTTGAAACAAATCCGAGTAATTACATTGTTGACAGTATTTTCAATTCTGATTCAACTTACTCGCGAATTAGAATTCCACGTTTATACGAAACTAACTTTTACATAAATCAAATTGTAAATCAGGTTGATTTTGGATTTATAAACACATCATATCAGGCATTTACCGGAAATGCCTTTTATTATATGCCAGGAATTAATGCGTTTTTCAAATTTGGAGTCATTGATTTATTTGAAGATTATAGATTAACCGGAGGAGTAAGATTTACCGGAAACTTACAAACAAACGAATTTTTATTCTCCATAGAAAATTTAAAAAAACGCTGGGATAAACAATTGCTATTTCATAAACAATCACTACTCACCTATTCAGCAGATGGTGTTTCAGGAACTAGTATTTTATATCATAAACTTCAAGATTACAATACAATATTTTTAGTAAAATATCCTATAAACCAAATTCAAGCTATAGTTTTAAGTCCGCATGTGCGATACAATAAAGATGTAATAGTTTCTACAGATATTACATCGTTAAATAAACCATCACAAACAAATATATGGGCCGGATTTTCATGTAAATACATATATGATAACACCAGACCAAAAGCATTGAATATATTAAATGGAACACGGGCAAAATTATTTACCGAAATATATACCGATATTCCCGAAATACAAAAATTTTTATTTGTAACAGGCTTTGACATAAGAAACTATATAAAAATTTATAAAAATTTTATTTTTACTCAACGAATGGCTTATAGCTATTCATACGGAAAGTCACCTTTACTATATTATCTGGGAAGTGTTGATAATTGGATAAACATTATACCCAAGTATGAAACATTCAACACATCAATAGAATATGACCGAACAGTAAATTGGACATATCAGGCAATAGGCACAAACATGAGAGGTTTTAATCAAAACATCCGAAACGGGCCATCGTTTGGAGTTTGTAACAATGAATTGCGATTACCAATTATTCAAAATTTTATATCACGACCATTGTCATCAGACTTTTTAGCTAATTTACAATTAATAGGTTTTTTTGATGTAGGAGCAGCATGGGCAGGTTTGTATCCTGGTGCTAAAAAAAATGCTTATAACTATTTAATCATTGACAACACACCTATATATATAGTAGTAGATGAAATGAGAAGCCCATTTGTGTATGGATATGGTTATGGTATTAGAACACGATTGTTTGGATATTTCTTGCGACTTGATTGGGCATATGGAGTAGATGAAGGAGTTACTCAAAAAATTTTTTATTTATCTTTAAGTCTTGATTTTTAAGATATTACAAAAAAGTCAAACCGTTATTAGGTAAAAGCATTTAAATTAGAATACATAAAATCTGCCAATAGATAGAAAAATATATGTGTACAAACAGTAAAAAAAATAATAAAAACTAAATATTTTTAATCAATTTATTGTTGTTAAATAAAAAAACATTTCTATTTTTGTCATTCATTAACAAACGTATTAACATTTATTGTTATTTATAAATTTCAAAAGAATTATGAAAATGAAAAAAGTACAAGTTTTTCAATTAATGGTAGCATCAGCAATTATAT
>JAJUFK010000122.1 GCA_029266015.1 Bacteroidota bacterium | reverse complement strand
AATGATAAAGGTGCATGCTTGTACAAGAACTCTCCCTCTTGAGCGGTTAATTCTTGTCGATATAAAGCTTTTTCCAATATTTTTTGTATGTTCATGTACACAAATTATATATTTTTACACCTCTTAATATTTATTTTGACACAAAAATATGGAAATACTTATAGATTCAAGTGCAAACAATAAAAAATACGTTGCTCAGATATTTTTATATACTAACAACACTGATATTGAACAATTACAAATAGCAAAAGATGTAATTGCATTATTCAATAAAAAACAAGAACAAAAAGATACCGACGTACTATGGGTTGAAACAATTGACACAAATTTCTTTTTTATTAAAACCTATTCTGACGAAAATCTTGAGGAATTTGATAAAAACCGTCAAAATGGAGCAAAAGTTTTTTCATCATGCTCAATATTTACATCGCAAGACATACATTGTACAAATTTTTCTGCTTTACCACAAGCAGCCTATGCTTTTGTTGAAGGGTTTGCGTTAAGTTCATATTCTTTTACAAAATACAAAAGTGAACAAAAACCTGAGCCAATTTCAACTATAACATGTAGTGGGAATTTTACTGACGAAATTTCGAAACTATCAATTCTTGCAGAATCGGTATTTGCAGCACGCACATTTATAAATGAACCGGCATGTGCATTATCATCAGTTGATTTTGCTAATCAAATTAAAGAATTATTTGCGCACACCAATGCAACTGTAAAAATATATGACAAATCATGGATAGAACAACAAGGTATGGGAGGATTACTCGCTGTAAATAAAGGTAGTGTGTATCCGGCACAATTTGTTCATATATCATGGAATCCACAACACAATACACATAAACCAATCATATTGGTAGGTAAAGGAATCGTATTTGACACAGGTGGTTTAAGCCTCAAAACTCCATCAACATATATGGAAACAATGAAAGCAGATATGGGAGGAGCAGCAGCAATTGTAGGAGCACTATATGCAATAATACGTCAAAACATTCCTTTACATATACATGCTCTCATTCCAATTACCGACAACCGACCAACCGGTGATGCATATGCTCCCGGTGACGTAATTCGCATGCACAATGGCAAAACGGTAGAAGTACTCAATACAGATGCTGAAGGACGTATGATTTTGGCCGATGCTTTGAGCTATGCAACATCATTAAATCCGCAATTAGTAATAGATATGGCTACTCTTACAGGAGCTGCTAATGCTGCTGTAGGTGAACATGTTGCTGTGTATATGGGAACAGCTATTGAATACATGCCTCAATTTGAACAATGTGCTTTACGAGTATGGGAACCTATTGTACAATTTCCTCTTTGGAATTTATATGCAGAACAAATAAAATCTGATATAGCCGATTGCAAAAACGTAGGAGGTCAATTTGCCGGAGCTATTACAGCAGGTAAATTTTTACAACAATTTACAAATTACCCTTGGATACATGTAGATATTTCTGGTTCAGCTTTTTTAAGAACAAAATGGTCATACAAAGGAGTTGGAGGAACAGGTTTTGGAGTAAGAATGTTAGTAGAATTTCTCAAAACATTGCAATAATACTTTAGATTTAAATAATAGACATATTTTATTTTTATAATGTATTCAAAAAAAAATATTGTATTACTAATTGCAGTTTTCTATTTATTTATAATAAGCTGTAACCAATCAAAAGTAATTCATAATTCAAGCAAATCAACATTGTTTCGCTATGCACAAAACATTCGCAGTTCTAAAAACAGAGATACTGTAATAGTATATATATCGCAAGGTAATAAAACAGATAGTATAACCTATATTTTATGCAAAAATACTTCGCCAAAAACAAACGATATAACTCGTAAAATTTTTTATGTGCCAATACCTGTAACACACGTTGCCGCTTTATCTACTACAGAAATTGCTTGTATTGATGCTATAAATCAAACTGAATCAATAATAGCTACAAGTGATATTTTTAGAATTTCAAATCCTACAATCAAAAAAAAATTCAAAGAAGGAACTATACTTGATTTAGGAACAAGTATGAATGAAAACCGCGAAAAAATTTTGATTGCCAAACCTGATGTTGTTATTAAAACATTCTTTTCACCACAAGATATTCAAAAAGATGCAATTTTATTACAAAGTGGTATTCCGGTGATTTACATTAACAACTGGCTCGAAAAATCACCTTTGGGAAGAACCGAATGGATACAATTTATTGGTATGTTATACGGTAAAGAACATGAAGCTGATAGTGTATTTTCTGAAATTGAAACTCAATATAGAGAATTAAGTAATAAAGTAAAAAATTTGCAAAACAAACCCAAGGTACTTGCTGGCGACATGATAAAAGATGTATGGTATCTACCCGGAGGTGCTAGTTATATGGCACAGTTTATAAAAGATGCCGGAGGAGACTATATTTATGCTAACAATACTATAACCGGAAGCTCTGCTGTTAATATAGAACAACTCATAGGATACGCAAAACAAGCCGATGTTTGGATAGGTGCCGATTGTATGACAAAACAAGAATTATTGAAAAAAAATAATTCGTATGCTTATATCCCGGTTTGCAATAGCAAAAGATGTTATAATTATCACAAACGGCGAACTCCACAAGGCGGTAACGATTATTGGGAAAGTGGTACAATACGAGCAGATTACATTCTTGCTGATTTAATACACATTTTTCATCCAACTATATTACCCGAATACACATTAGTGTATTTCAAAAATATAGAATAATTTTGCACATATGCAAAAAACAACAACATACTTAGTTATATTGGCATTATGCCTACCCATAAGTTTTGCTGCCGATATAGTATTTGGCAGTGTTTACATACCATTGCGTGATATTGTGCACACAATATTTAGTTCAACAACACAACAAAATTATGCAGCAATTGTATTAGAAATTCGGTTACCTCGGGTAATTGTGGCATGTATTACAGGTATTGCATTACCTATTTCGGGACTATTAATGCAAACATTTTTTCGAAATCCATTAGCAGGACCTGATGTACTTGGTATAAGCACAGGAGCAAGTTTAGGTGTTGCCATTTTTTCGTTAGCAGGTGGAGTTGGCAGTATTGCTATAATTACGTCTACCAATATTTTAAGTAGTTGGGGATATATACTTGCGGCTGGAATAGGTTCATGTATTATCATGATTATTATTGCTGCCATTACTCCTAAAGTTCGCGATACAGCATCACTACTTATAATAGGGATAATGTTTAGCAGTATTACATCTGCAATTGTAAGCATATTACAATATTTTTCGAATCCACAACAAATACATGAATTTTTATTGTGGACATTTGGCAGTTTTTCAGGAATTCAAAAACAACAAATATGGTATATGCTATATATTTTAATACCTATATTATCGTATACATTTTTTATTCAAAAATCTCTAAACGCTTTACTTATAGGCGAAAATTATGCACGCAGTATGGGAGTAAACATACCATTTCTTCGCATTAGTATTGTAATTTCCGCATCACTTCTTGCAGGCATAGTTACAGCATATACAGGTCCTATAGGGTTTGTTGGCATGGCTGTACCACATATAGCCAGAATGATTTTTAAAACAGCTAATCACAAAATTTTACTTATTGGTTCAGCACTAATAGGAGCTCATATACTCATGATATGAGATTTAATTTCGCAACTTCCCGGATTTGATTCATCTATTCCAATAAATATAGTAACGGCATTCTTTGGAGCTCCTATAGTAATAATGGTAATATTCCGCGGAAGGAAAACACGTTTACACTACTAACACTATGACAGAACATATTTTTCAAGATATAGTAAATGCTCAGGATTTAACCATAGGGTATAGGAAAAAAAAGGGGTATATTACTATAGCCGAGCATCTTAATATACATATATACAAAGGTGAGATGGTTTGTTTACTTGGTCCTAATGGATGCGGTAAATCTACACTAATACGCACACTTGCAGGCATGCAACAACCATTACAAGGGTCTGTATTCATAGAAGGTGTTGATATAAATAATCAAACTATTACCGATCTTGCAAAAAAAATGAGCGTAGTACTTACCGATAAAATAGAAACGGTAAATATGACTGTATTTGATATAGTATCACTTGGACGATTCCCATATACAAATTGGTTAGGTAAAATTGAACATACAGACAATATAATAATCCATCAATCAATTGAAAGAGTTGGTTTACAAGGATTTGCAGATAGAACAATTGACACGTTAAGCGATGGAGAAAAACAACGAGTAATGATAGCACGTGCATTAGCTCAAAATACTCCATTTATAATGCTTGACGAACCAACAGCTCATTTAGATTTACCCAATAGAATAGAGATAATGAAATTATTAAAAGAATTAGCCCGAAGCACATATAAATCTATTCTACTTTCAACACATGAATTGGATTTAGCACTACAAGTTGCCGATAGAATTTGGTTAATGCAACGCAACAAACCAATAGCTTGTGGAACTCCTGAAGATTTAGTGCTGCAAGGTGATTTTGAACAAGCATTTAAAAAACAATCATTTGACTTTGATATTACAAATGGATTGTTTAAAATTGTATACACATTTAAACATTCTGTTTCTATGAGCGGCAACAAAATATATGCTTTTTGGACAAAACGAGCCCTCCACAGACATGGTTTTGCCATTTGCGATCAACAAGAACATATTCCGCACATAGAAATTCACAATAAACAGTGGATTTTACATACCCAACAAACAACTACAATATGCAAATCAATTTTTGAATTGTTAATTGCGTTAAATTCAACCTATTATAAACAAATATGACACTATTGCTTGTATATCTGTTTTTAGCTCTTTCTATTTCATTTTTGTGTTCAATTATGGAAGCGGTATTACTTTCTACTCCTCAATCATTTATTATGACTAAAAAAGAAAGTAGATGGAGCAAAACATTTTTAGATTACAAAAAAAATATAGACAAACCTCTATCTGCAATTTTAACACTCAACACAGTGGCTCACACTGTAGGTGCAGCAGGTGTTGGAGCTCTAGCATCTATAGTTTTTGGCGATGAATATTTCGGTTTAGTTTCAGCTATTCTTACTATTCTTATTTTAGTATTAACCGAAATTATACCTAAAACCATAGGAGCAAATTATTGGCGAAATCTTACAACAATTTCTGCTATCATTATTACAAGCATGTATATTGTAACATATCCGCTTGTATTACTCTCAGCTCTTATTACAAAAATTTTTACAGGCAAAGCTCATACAATGTCAACCTCACGAGAAGAAATTTCGGCAATGGCAAGTATTGGTGCCGACCAAGGAATTTTCTCTCAAAAAGAACATATTATAATTCAAAATATCATTAAACTTAAAAATGTAAAAGTTTCGGAAATTATGACACCTCGGGTTGTTCTTGCAATTGCCGATGAAAATTTACCAATTTCAATATTTTTACAAAGCAAACATTATTTAAAATATTCTCGAATACCTATTTATAGTAACAACGAAGAAAACATAACCGGATATGTCTTTAGACAAACCGTTTTCGAAAAATTAGCCGAAGATAAACACGATATGAAATTAAAAGATATAAAACGAGATATAGTTATTGTGCATAATTCTAAAACACTATTTACTGTTTGGGAAAATCTACTGGAACGAAGAGAACATATAGCTTTGGTAGTAGACGAGTATGGCGGTGTTGATGGTATAGTTACTATGGAAGATATAATTGAAACAATGTTGGGATTAGAAATTATTGATGAAAAAGATACAATTGCCGATATGCAAAGTTTCGCCAGAGAACGATGGAAACTTCGCGAAGCAAAATATTCGTATTTATATCAAATAAAAGACGAATAACGAGTAAATTCATGAATATATATTCTATTTTCAAAATATCAATTATAATAATTACTATAGCTATATGTATTTCTATTCCTATACATACCCCGTCACCCGATTTAGAAATTCAACAAGAACAATTAATAGATATATCAAATTCACCCCACCCAAAAGTTAGACGTATTCAATATATTTCACGTAATACCTTTTACTCACATATTGCAAAAACAGAATCAAAAGGTTCTTATTCTATTGCAAACCGTTCATTATTACTCGGTAAATATCAAGCAAGCAAACATGCATTATTAGAATTTGGGTATAGTTCAGATAGAATTGACCAAATATATGCTACCGTAGATACTACATACACAACACAAGGTAATCCTCGATACAATTTTGATATAACATTGTTTCCTCCCGAAGAACAAGAACGATTTATTCGTTGGTATATGCAACAAATGGAAACAAAACATTTACGTAAACATATTCATAAATATTCAGGAAAAACTATTCAAAATATACATATAACCAAACCTGGTATTTTATATGCATCTATGATGGGATATGCACATGTTCAGCGTTTTTTGGAATCGGGAGGAAAATATAACTATTACGCCGGTAGCGGAAAAAGCATAGCAGGAAGATTAAAAAAATATGCCAATATCGAATTTAGCAATTAATCATACAATGCCATTTTAATAGCGGCAACAGCGGCCTCTACACCTTTGTTGCCGTGTTTACCTCCAGCTCTTTCTTGAGCTTGCTCTAGTGTATTTACTGTTAAAACACCAAATATAAAAGGTAAATCAAACGAAAGATTTAATTCAGAAATTCCATAGGTAACCCCTTGACATATATAATCAAAATGAGGGGTATCTCCCTGGATAACAGTACCAATAGCAATTATAGCATCTACATCATAATTTTCTGCCATTACTTTACAACCATAAGTCAACTCAAATGCTCCCGGCACATAATTTACAAACACATTTGATTTATCAACACCATGTTTTAATAATGTATCAATGGCTCCTTGTAATAAAGCATTGTTTATTTCGATATTCCATTCGGCAACTACAATTCCAATTGACAATGCTGAAGCATCAGGTATTGAAGAGTAATCGTATTCAGATAGATTTTTAAGTGATGTAGCCATTATTTTAAACTAACACGAGTTATATATTTATCAATAACAGTAGCTTCATTTGATGTAGGATATGATT
>JAJUFK010000035.1 GCA_029266015.1 Bacteroidota bacterium | reverse complement strand
ACTAATAGTAGAAAAGGGCACTATTTGCAATGGTGTTTTATCTTTACCTGCATTTTTATATTTTTCGGTTAAATCCAAATCTTGCTTTTGTTTAGCTTTATAATCATTAAATTGTAAACTTACAGATGTTGCATTTTTTTTGTTAGCAAGCCATTGAGCTGATTCGGAAATTTTTATAAACGCAGAATCATTTTTAATACGCATGTCGCTCTTTTTTGCAATTTTTTTAATATCAACTTGATATTTCCATGTTGAATATTTTTCAGGTTGTGTTACATCCCATCGCATAGCGTAATCTAATTCTTTCTCGCCTAATTCTATAGCTTGATACATATCAGGTAAAAACACATCGGGGGTAACTCCTTTTAATTGTGTAGAACCACCGTTAATTCTATAAAATTTTTGAATTGTTACTTTTACTGCTCCAAGTGGCAATAAGTCTTTATATTGATTTTCTATGAGTCTGTCAACATCTACAAAGCGCTGCACTGTTCCTTTACCATACGTAGATTTGGTTCCAACAATTACAGCTCTTTTATAATCTTGCATAGCAGCTGCAAGAATTTCAGATGCCGATGCGCTAAACGAATTTACTATAATAACCAGAGGACCATCGTATTCAATATTTGCATTGTAATCACTTAACACTCTTCTGCTATTACCGGTAGAATTAACTTGTACAATCGGACCCTTTTCTATAAAATAGCCTCCTATTTCTACTACATCATTTAATGAACCTCCTCCATTATCTCTTAAATCAAGAATAATTCCGGCTACGTTTTCATTTTGTAATAATCGTATTTCTTTTTTTATATCTTCAGAACAACGTCTTCCGTTTGCATCATTCATATCAGTATAAAATTGAGGCAAATAGATATATCCAACTTTAGGATTTTTAGAATTTTCAACAGTTAATATTGCTGATTTCGCATATTTTTCTTCTAACATTATTACATCTCGTATAATTGGTATACGAACAATTTTTCCGTCAATTTTTTTAACCGTTAACACTACTTTTGTTCCTTTAGGCCCTCTTATTAATTGTACAGCTTCATCTAATCGCATATCAACAATATCTACAGGTTCATTGTCGCCTTGAGCAACTTTTAAAATGATATCTTCCGGCTTTAACTCTCCTTGTTTCCAAGATGGGCTTCCGGGAACAATTTCAACTACTTTTATATATCCGTCACGTTCAGACAATGTTGCTCCAATTCCTTCTAATTTACCTGAAATTGAAATATCAAAATCTTGTTTGTCTTTTGGTGGAAAATAATTTGTATGTGGGTCAAACCCCCCTGTCAATGCATTTACATATGCACTAAATCTATCATTTCTTGATGTTTGATTAAGTCGTTTAAATCTTGTATTATAGCGTTTTACAATTTTTTCACGTGCTATTTTTTCTATTTCATCAAATGATTTTAACATAACAGTATCACTTTTTTCACGTGCTTTTTTTTGTTCATTTTCTATTTGAATTATTTCATCCATTACTTGTAATTTCAAAAATTTTGCCCAGTATCCGTATAATTCCTCTTGATTTTTAGCATAATCACGTTTTTTTTCATCTATTTCAATTGTTTCTGAAATTGAATAATCAAAAGGTTTTGAAAGTAAAACAGGATAAAATTCTTCTATTTTTTTTATTTGCTTATTTATCAATTCCAACGATAATTCAAAAAATGTTAAACTCCCTTCTTGTATTTGATTATCAAGTTGATTTTTGTATGTATCTAAAACACTTATTTCTTCTTGTGTAAAATACATCTTGTTATAATCTAAGCTTTTAATATACAATGTATACATACGTTCCGAAAAAGAATCATCTAAATTCTTAGGTTCATAATGAAACGATTTTAATATTTCATAAATAGTTGCAATTACCACCTTTTCTTTACGTGTAGAATCTTGTAGTGAAAGAGCCGTGATTAAAATCGCTGCAAAACAAGCAATTACGATTATTATTATTTTTTTAAATCTCATACTGTTACAATTATAAATGAAAAACGAAATTACAAAATAATATCGTATGCACGTTGGAATGATTAATTTATTTTAAAACGATTATTAAATCTTCATTGAATTCTTCTATGTAAGTTTTTACTGTAAACATTGACAAAACATATGAAACAATTATAATACAAAAAAAGTTTACATGAAATCTATATTATACAAATCAGATACAATAGGAAAAGCAAATCATGGGTGGTTACAAACTCATCATTATTTTAGTTTTGCCGATTATTATAATCCTGAACGAATTCATTTTGGAATGCTAAGAGTTTTAAATGATGATATAATAGCTCCCAATAACGGATTTGGCATCCATCCTCATTATAATATGGAAATTATAACAATACCCTTATTGGGTACATTATGGCATAGTGATAGTATGGGAAATGAAGGAGCAATAAATCATGGAGAAATTCAAGTAATGAGTGCAGGTTCCGGAGTATATCACAGTGAATGGAATAAAGATATTCAAAAACCTGTTCATTTATTTCAAATATGGATATATCCCCGCAGTAAAAATATTACTCCTCGATATCAACAAATTAATATTTCTTCATTATTTGAACAAAACAAATTATATCAAATCGTATCACCAAACCAACATGAAAAAGGAGCATGGATACATCAAAATGCATGGATTTATTTAGGTGATTTTAATACTCAATCTACTCAAACATATACTCTTCATTCTCACAAAAACGGTATTTTTGTTTTAGTAATAGACGGTAAAGCCCATATTGATAATATTTCTTTGTATAAACGCGATGCTTTAGGAATTTGGGATACAAAACAAATTGAAATCCATATTGAGTCATATACACAATTATTACTTATTGAAGTACCTATGAATTAATCACTTTAAAATTATACTATTATGAAACACTTTTTTATATTAATTACAGTTTTGTTTTCAGCATTTCAAATTAATGCTCAAACACTTACAGCAGATGTGAATAAATCAAAAATTATTTGAACTGCAAATAAAATTGTAGGCGGTCATACGGGTGCAATAAAATTGCAGTCAGGAAATTTATCGCTAGCGGGTAATATTATTACCGGTGGAACTTTTGTCATTGATATGAAATCAATTTCGTGCAGCGATATTACAGATAAAGCTATAAACGCTAAATTAATTGGTCATTTACAAAGCGATGATTTTTTTAGTGTTATTCAATATCCTACAGCTACGCTAACTATTACCGAGCGTGCATCATTTCTTAACAATACAACTGTAGTCAAAGGAAATTTAACTATTAAAGGTATTACAAAACCAATTTCATTTACTGCAACTCGAAATGGGAAAACGTATACTGCTAAAATTCCTGTTAACAGAACGCTTTACGGTATAACCTATGGTTCAGGAAGTTTTTTTGAAAATTTAGGCGATAATGCAATTCTCGATGAATTTATACTAGATGTAACATTAATTATGAAATAACATAGTGATACAAACAAAAAAAGCAACCTTTTGGGTTGCTTTTTTTGTGTTAAATATTGTCATTATTTTTTCTTTTTTGTTTCACTTGATTTTGCATCTACTTCTTTTGAACTTGGTTGAGCAGTTGTTTCTGATTTTGTTTGAGTTGGTATATCAATAATTTCAATATCAAAAATAAGTGTAGAATAAGGCTCTATAGAACCTGCGTTACGATCTCCATATGCTAATTCTTGAGGAATAAATACTCGATATTTTGATCCTACAGACATAAGCATAATAGCTTCGCTAAAACCCGGAATAACTTGATTTACTCCAAATGTAGCAGGTTCACCACGTTGGATAGAAGAATCAAATACTTTTCCGTCTATAAGTGTTCCTTCATAATGCAAAGTTACTTGATCATTAGCAGTTGGTTTTGGTCCCTTGCCTTCTTTTATTACTATATATTGTAAACCACTTGGAGTTACTTGTACACTTGGATTCTTTTTATTATCTTCTAAAAATTTCTTACCTTTTTCTATATTCGACATATATTTTTTATTGTCTTGCTCTCTTTTTTGTTGTTGTAACTTCATAAAAAATCCTTGAGCGACTATTTGTGCTTGATCAGGATGAATTTTATAATTATTTTTATTCATACCATCAATTATACCTAATGCTATATTTTGCGCCGAAAGAACACTGTCTAAATTATTCTGAATTAAATTAGATGCAATATCTAATCCGATAGCATATGATGCACTGTCACTATAATTTTTTAAAACTGGTTGTTTTGTGTTTGATTGTTTTTGCGCCTGTAATTGTATTGAAATTACTAAAAGTGCCGGAAATAAAAATGTCAATCGTTTCATTGTAGTCTTTTTTTGGTTTTTTACTAAAATAATTTTAAAACAAAACTACAATTTAATATGATATATTTTACGAATTCAATAAAATTATTATTGTGAATTTTAAAAAAAAACCGACTAAATAGTCGGTCCTTTATGACTTTCTCGGAAATGATGAATTACTCAACTTCACTAACCTACGGTAAACATTTTTTTTGAAAACAACCCCTAAATAAACCAAAAAACTATGAAATCGTTTACCTACTCTTCTATCATTTCCGAGATATATTTTTGTAATCCATTGCTCTCAATGAATTGTAAACAAATTGTAATGTTATTGTTATGTTTACACTGCAAATATATATCTTTAAGAATATAAAAAGCAATGGTTTACAACAAATTGAGTACTATTGTAATGCAAATTACTCAAAAGTACTCATATAATTAAGTAAAAAAACCAAACGCATTTTGAGAAATCACAGACAATTCCCCTAAATAAAAATAATACATTTACAGTCTTTAATAAACTCAACAAAAAAAAATGTAATTTTACATAAAAAAAACATGGCATATTCAAGTTTAGCGGAATATATAGAATTCTTAAAAAGTAAAGATGAATTAATTGAAATTCATGAATTTGTAAATCCAATATTAGAAATTACAGAGATAACCGATAGATTTTCAAAACAAAATTCACAGAAAAACAAGGCCCTTATATTTACCAATACAGGCACTTCGTTTCCCGTATTTATAAATGGATTTGGTTCAGAAACAAGAATAAACATGGCTTTAAGCACAACTCATCTTGATGAACCGAAAGAAAGAATTCAACAATTGTTTGAAAAAGCTGTTGCTCCTAAGCATTCTATTTTTGATGCTCTCAAAATGTTGCCATTATTACATGAATTACAAAACTGGATGCCTAAATATAAAAAAGGTAAAGGTGCATGCCAGCACATTATTCAAACAAACGTTTCTTTAGATTCATTACCAATATTACAATGTTGGCCTCATGATGGCGGCAAATTCATAACATTACCAATGGTAATTACCAAACATCCTAAAACAGGTGTTCGTAATGTTGGTATGTATCGTATGCAAGTAATTGATTCAACAACCACAGCCATGCATTGGCATTTACATAAAACCGGAGCTAATCATTACAAGGCATATAAAGAATTAGGTATTCGTATGCCAGTGTCTGTAGCATTAGGTGGTGACCCCTCTCATACATTTGCAGCCACAGCACCTCTGCCCGAAAATATTGACGAATTTATGTTATCAGGTTTTTTACGTAAAAAACATGTAGAATTAGTACAATGTATTACCAATGAATTATATGTTCCCGCTGATGCTGACATTGTTTTAGAAGGATATATAGACACTACTGAAGAATTATTTTTTGAAGGACCATTTGGTGATCATACAGGTTTTTATTCGCTTCCCGATTTCTATCCAACATTTCATGTAACATGTATTACGTATAAAAAAAATGCAATATATCCTACCACTATAGTTGGTATACCTCCTATGGAAGATGCGTGGATAGGGAAAGCAACGGAACGCATATTTCTTGCACCAATAAAATTATTATTAGTACCCGAACTTATTGATTATTGGATGCCTTTTGAAGGTGTTGCTCATAATTTGGTTATTGCCAAAATACAAAAACAATATGCCGGTCAAGCATACAAAGTAATGAATACATTATGGGGAGCTGGGCAAATGATGTTTAATAAAACACTTATAATAATTGATGAAAATACAGAAATGAACATTGATGCTATTTGCAATGCAATATTTGCATATTGTAACGTACAGCATGATATTTATTTAAGTAAAGGGCCTCTTGATGTATTAGACCATGCAGCTCCACAAACAGGATTTGGCAGTAAAATAGGTATTGATGCAACAAAAAAATTACTCACTGAAATACAAGACTCTGCAAACATATATACTAATTTGTATTCTATAATTCCATGTGACCAACATGAAACTATAGGAACTATTTGTAATTCATTAGAAAATATTTTCTCAAAATTTATAATACTCTGCGACAAAACTTTAGAAATTCACAATATATCAACTAAAGTATGGCATATTCTTAATAACATAAATCCACTTGAAGACTGCCAACACATAACATTACATAATACTAGTGTATTATTAATAGATGGCCGAACTAAACCTCAAGAACGAACAAAAAGAGATTGGCCAAATCCGGTAATTATGGACGAAAAAACCATACAACACATAGATGAACAGTGGTTAAACTATGGTATAGGTGCTACTCTGCCTTCACCCTCAAAACAGTATTCTTCATTATCACAAAATAATTCAGCATGGTTATATAGTCATTCACAAAAAAAAATATAATTGCAATGATAGGAACATTAATAAATGCCGGAGCTATATTATTGGGAGGAACTATAGGTTTAGTAGCTCATTCCAAATTACCGCCTAAAATCACTAAGATAGTATTTCAAGCAATAGGAATATTTACCATGTTTGTTGGTATTCAAATGGCGTTAAAATCTAATAATTATGTATTAATAGTATTTAGTCTACTTATTGGCTCAATCATAGGTGAATTGTTTGATTTTGAAACAACTATTCAACGATTAAGTAAAAAATTAACTAAAAAACAATCAGAAAAAACCGAACAATTTATCAATGCTATAGTAACAACTTTTATACTTTATTGTATGGGCTCTATGGCAATTTTAGGAGCAATAGAAGATGGTTTAGGGTACAAACCCAATTTACTTATAGCAAAATCCATTCTTGACGGCTTTTCATCAATCGCTTTGTCTGCCGCCTTTGGTCCGGGAGTTATATTTTCAATTATACCTCTTATTATTTTTCAAGGAGGTATAACCCTTGGTGCACAATATATAACACACGTTGTTGGCGAAAAAATAATACTGGAATTATCTGCTGTTGGCGGTTTGTTACTTATTGGATTAGCACTTTCTATACTAGAAATAAAGAAAATACATGTAACAAATATGCTACCTTCACTCTTAATTGTTTTAATTGCCGGCTTTATAATGTTACATTGGAATTTAGATTTTTAAATTACAACCTTATAAACTCTGAACAAACATTTTTTTTGTAGTAATTTTGTTTCCTTGTTGAATATAAATTATATAATAAGAATTTCCTGATACTTGTATTTTTTTTTGAAAAAAATGGTACGGAATTAAAACAATTGCAACTATACTGCACAAGACCTTGCGTATTACTAATAATTATATTTGTTATTGGATTTTGTTGTATATCAATATGTAATTCAATATACCCCGGTAAAGGTTTACACTCAAAAATATTTTCAGCAACTGTTTGTGTATAAGGAATAAAAACTTCAATAATATGAGATTCACTACTACTACCAATCATATCAACTTGCTTAAGTTTATAATACAATATTGAATCAGCTGATTGTTCTATATAATCCAAATATTCATAATACGTAAAATCTCTACTATTTCCTTTTGCTTCAACAGTATCTATTGGCATAAAATCAGTACCATTTATAGAGCGAAAAATCACAAAATATGAGTTATTAATTTCTTGTGCTGTAGTCCAATGGAGTTCAATTTTATTATTTGTAATCAACCGAGACCAAAAGTCAACCAATTCTATAGGTAATTTAATATTTTCATATTTAACTTCAGAATTTATTGAACCAAGAGTCCAATATTCATTATTAGATGCATTAGCATTATTAAATTGTACCCAAAGAGAATCATCGTAAACCGACCAAGGTGTAGTTGCTTTATCCCAAGCTGACGTACCATTTGTATTGGCTAGAGTCATTGATTGAATTCGTTCTTGCGATGATATTCCCGGAAAATCATCATAACTATATTGCAACCTGCGTTGAGGATTTGCTCCACTTATTACAGTATGTTTCCAATAAAAGTATTGAATTATACCCCCCCGGCAAATTATTGTAATTAATATTAGTATTCTGTATAGGAGTTTCATATAAAAAACGAACTTGATTAATATTATCAGAATTACCATTTTGTAACCCAACCCCAAAAGGTCTGCAAAATCCTTTATTTCCAACAGGAAAAGTATAAATACCTGCATTTTTAGGTATATTTCTTTGTACAATTCCATCAATATGCGACGAATCGGAACATAGAATATTTGCTTGAATTTGTTTACTATTTAAATATACAATACTTTCATTTTCCATATATAGTATACCCAATTGTAAAACTAGTACAATTCCATCGGCAGGAACGCCATCATCTAAATCAATACTATGATTTGAAAATATTCCTTGTTTACGATTAATAACTAACTTTTTCAATTTTTTAACTTGCAATGGCATAATAAATTGAGGAACATCATACCCTCCTAATACTTGTAATTCTGTATTCGAATTACTAACAAAATTATTTTTATTAGGTCCTAGAACATTTCCGTATATGGCAATTCTATTGTTACCTAAAATAAGTGAACCTTGCGTTATTGTAATATTACGAACAGAAACATTCGTATTAAGAGTTATAGTATGACCATTACATACTTCAACATCATCATTTGGAGAATTAGGTATGTTGTTCCCTAACCATGTAGAAGGATTATTCCAATTACCCGAAGAAATAGTTTGGAATTGAGAAAAAGCAAAATTCCAAATTAGTAATAATACTATTGAAACAAAAGGTTTCATTTGAGTAATTGTTATAAAACTGTATAAAAAACAAAATTGTTATAAATATGCATATTTACTTATACGCTTTGTTTAAAATAAGTGTTTATTTTTTTTCGTATTTTGTAATAAAAAGTCTTTGTTTTAGTCTACAACATAGTACATTTGCAAAGGAATAGAATTATAAAATATATACAATATGCCTGTTAATATACCAGATACACTTCCGGCAGCAGAAGTTTTAAAAAATGAAAATATATTTGTAATGCATCAAAGTAGAGCAATATCACAAGATATTCGTCCGCTCCGCATTGGTATTTTAAATTTAATGCCATTAAAAGAAACTACAGAAACGCATTTGATACGTATGCTTTCAAACACGCCCCTACAAGTAGAAATAGTATTACTATATACAAAAACTCATACTCCAAAAAACACATCGTTAGAGCATTTAGAATCTTTTTATCAATCATTTGATGAGTTAACCTACAAATACCTTGACGGACTTATTATTACAGGAGCTCCTATTGAACACTTACCATTTGAAGAAGTAATATATTGGGACGAATTAACAAAAATATTAGATTGGGCAGATAAACATGTTACATCTACTCTTCACATATGTTGGGGTGCACAAGCAGCATTATATTATCAGTATGGAATTCAAAAATATACACTCGAAAAAAAATTATTTGGTATTTTTAATCATACCATTTTAAATAAAAAAGAACCATTAGTTAGAGGTTTTGACGACGAATTTTTGGCACCACATTCACGACATACGTATACTAAAAGAGAAGATATATTAGCTCAACCCGAATTAGAACTAATAAGTGAGTCAACCGAAGCTGGTGTTTATATAGTAACATCTAAAAACAAAAAACATGTTTACGTAACGGGGCATTCTGAATATGACCCATTAACATTGCGCGACGAATATATACGAGATAAACAAAAAGGACTAGATATAGCTTTACCGGTCAACTATTTTCCCAATGACAATCCTGATAATATGCCTATAAACCGATGGAAAAGTCATGGAAATTTATTGTTTAGTAATTGGCTAAATTACTATGTATATCAAGAAACTCCTTTTGATATTCAATAATACCTGTAACATTATACTTGTTTATACTTTTTAGTTTATTTGTAAATATATTATTATATATATGTAATATATTAAATTTTTGTACATTAGTCATTTAAAAAGTATACATGAACACAAAACGCATTACAAATCTTTTGGGCATACAATACCCTATAATTCAAGGTGGAATGGTATGGTGTAGTGGTTGGAAATTAGCATCTGCAGTATCTAATAATGGAGGATTAGGATTGATTGGTGCAGGCAGCATGCACCCCGATACTTTATTGCACCACATTCAAAGTATGAAACAAGCAACACAAAAACCATGGGGTGTAAATATCCCTTTAATGTATCCTCAAATAGATATAATCATAGATTGCATAATAAAATCTGAAGTTCCTATAGTTTTCACATCGGCCGGAAGTCCTAAAATTTGGACAAAAACATTACAATCAAATGGAATAAAAGTGGTGCATGTTGTTTCGAGTACACAGTTTGCTCTTAAAAGTGAAGATGCAGGTGTAGATGCAATAGTAGCCGAAGGATTTGAAGCAGGAGGACATAATGGTAAAGAAGAAACCACAACAATGTCTCTTATACCAAAAGTAATTGAAGCAGTTAAAATTCCTGTAATAGCAGCCGGAGGTATTGCCACAGGAAAACAAATGGCAGCAGCAATAGCTTTGGGCGCTAATGGTGTTCAAATAGGCTCTCGATTTGCTGTTTGTAAAGAATCATCGGCTCATGAAAATTTTAAACAATATGTGTATAAGTCTCAAGAAGGTGACACCATGTTGTGTTTAAAAAAAGTATCGCCTACTCGATTATTAAAAAATGATTTCTTTAATACTATATATACTATGGAACAAGCCGGTGCTTCTGCTGAAGAATTAAAAGAAGTATTAGGTAAAGGTAGAGCAAAAAAAGGAATATTTGAAGGAAATCTTTCAGACGGCGAATTAGAAATAGGTCAAGTAGCAAGTATGATAAACTCAGCCGAAAGTGTTACAGATATTTTTAGTTCAATTATTACTGAATATAACAACACATTAAAATCAATCAATCAAGAATTTATATAATGATTAATTTTGACACATTTACCTTAGATAATGGACTGCAATGTATCATTCATAGCGATAAAAATACGCCTTTTGTTGCTATTAACACGCTATACAATGTTGGTTCAAAACACGAAATGTCAAATAAAACAGGGTTTGCTCATTTATTTGAACATTTAATGTTTGGAGGATCTAAACATATTCCATCATTTGACACCCCATTACAAAAAGTTGGAGGAGAAAATAATGCGTTTACCAATACTGATATTACCAATTATTACATTACTTTACCTAAAGACAACATTGAAACAGGATTTTGGTTAGAAAGCGACAGAATGCTGGAATTAGCATTTTCACAAAAAAACTTAGATATTCAAAAAAATGTTGTAATTGAGGAATTTAAACAACGATACTTAAACCGTCCCTACGGTGATACTTGGCTTTTATTACGCCCCCTTGCCTACACTATTCATCCATATATGTGGCCAACTATAGGTAAAGATATTTCACACATAGAACAAGCAACATTATCTGAAGTAGTTGATTTTTTTTATGCTCACTATGCTCCAAACAACGCTATTCTAAGCATAGCAGGTAATGTAAAGACTCGCGAAATAAAAAAATTAGTTCAAAAATGGTATGGTAATATTCCATATAGAGAAATTTCACCCATACACATACCAAAAGAACCACAACAAACAAAAAAACGCACATTATCTGTTGAAAGAAATGTTCCTGTAAATTCTATTTACAAGGTGTTTCACATGTGTAATCGTATTCATGACGATTTTTATGCTACAGATATTATTTCTGATATTTTATCTAATGGTAAATCGGCCCGTTTATATAAACACTTGGTTCAAGAACAACATATCTTTAGCGAAATAAATGCTTATATTACAGGAGAAGTTGATGAAGGATTATTTGTGATATCAGGAAATATTATGCCAGGTATTTCAATGGAAGTTGCCGAACAAAAAATAGAATTTGAATTACAACAAATTATTGAAGGTACAATCTCTGAATATGAACTACAAAAAATCAAAAACAAAATAGAATCAACTATTATTTTTAGTGAAACTAATGTATTGAATAAAGCTATGAACCTTGCTAAATTTATGCATTTGGGAGATATTTCTCTTATACAAAAAGAAATAAAGAAATACAGTAATGTTTCAATTGAAGAAATACAAAATGTTGCTAAACAATTATTTAACAAAAATAATGATTCCACCCTTTATTATTATGCACGTAAATAACTATTGAACATTTATGATAAAACAATTACAGCGAACTATCCCTCCTAAATACACAACATTGCAATTAAAGCGATTTGTTAATCCGCAAAAGTATGTATGCCCCAACAATATTCCAATATATACCATTGATGCCGGTAATGAAGAAATTGTTAAAATTGATATTGTATTTGAAGCCGGTGATTGGTATCAACCACAGTCTGTAGTTGCAACTTCGGTTGTTTCTTTATTACAAGAAGGTTCTTTACATTTTTCAGCAGAAGAAATAGCTGAAAAATTAGATTATTTAGGTTCGTACTTGTATACATCAGCATCAAAACATACAGCAACTATATCAATTTACTGTTTACATAAACATTTCAAAGAAACAATTAAAATAATTGAAGATATTATAAAAAATCCTACTTTTCCCGAAGATAAAATTCAAACATTTATTCATAAAAAACACCAACAATATTCTATTGAGGCTCAAAAGGTTGAAGTGATTTCACAGAAAAAATTTGCATCAATTTTATTTGGAGGTTTTCATCCTTACGGTATTTCAGCAGAACCCGAAGATTTTTTAAAAATAAATAAAGACATTTGTCATTCTTTTCATAAAGAATTCTATAATTCAGATAATTGCAAAATAATAGTAGCAGGCAAAATTAAAAATAATCATATAGACATACTTAAAAAACATTTTGGCTTATTGACTTGGAACGTACGTGAAATTGTAAGCCAAATTCCCCAATATGTTATTACTCCAAGTTTTGATAAAAAACATTATTTCAAAAAAGAAGATGCTGTTCAAAGCGCTATTCGTGTAGGTAAAATGCTTATAAATAAGCTTAACCCCGATTATCCTGCATTACAAGTTTTAAATACAATATTAGGCGGATATTTTGGCTCCAGACTTATGAGTAATATTCGCGAGGATAAAGGGTATACTTATGGTATTGGTTCGGGTATTGTTTCGCACAGAACAGCAGGATATTTTGTAATAGCATCACAAGTAGGCAAAGATGTATATCAAAAAGCATTAGATGAAATATATTTTGAAATAAAACGATTACGAACCGAAACTATACCATACGATGAACTTGAAACAGTTAGAAATTATATGCTTGCAACCATAGCACGCAATTTTGATGGAGCATTTGCGTTGAGTGATAGTTTTAAAACTATATTAGAATATAATTTGAATGCCGATTACTATAAACGTTTTTGGAAAACTGTGAGTACTATTCAAACCGCAGAACTAAAAAATTTAGCAAATACTTATTTAGATGAAGGTTCAATGTATGAAATTGTGGCTGGTTAATTTTTGTGCTGTAGTATTT
>JAJUFK010000005.1 GCA_029266015.1 Bacteroidota bacterium | reverse complement strand
ATTCAGATTTAAAAGTTCCTAATAGCGAATTAATAGTAATGGGTAGAAGTGGTGGTGGATTAGTGGCTCGATACGCACTAACCTATATGGAAAAACATTCTATAGATCATTATGCAAAACTTTTAATTACTTTTGATACTCCTCATCAAGGAGCTAATGTCCCACTTGGGTTACAATATTTTTTAAAAGATTTTTCAAAGCTATTATTTCCTGATTTAATAGAGGTAGATAAAGCTATTCACAACTTAATTGATAATACATATGCAAAACAAATTTTGTATTATCATAATTCTACCAGTCCTAATTCTAAGAAAACGGAATTTTTTGCTGATTTACAAGCTTTAGGAAATTATCCAATGAAATTAAAGAAAATTGCAATTTCAAGCGGCAATGGCTATGGTGTTGGGCGTGATTTTGCTCCAGGTGCAAATTTAGTTTATAAAAATACAAATGAAAATGACTTTAGAAACGTAAACATGTCGATAAAAGCATTACCAAATGGTTCAGGCACTATTTATAATCATAGTATATCTATTAGATTTCCAATTTGTATTAGTTCATTTTGTTTTAAACCACCTTGTCCACAAACATGCTATTTTACACCATGGGTACAAACAAAAAACGTTTCATATAATGTTTCTAATGTATTACCATATGACAATGCTCCAGGTGGTGGTATGCCTTGGCATAATTATTTAAGAAATTATATAAATAAACAAGATGATTTAACATGCTTTGTGCCTGTAATTAGCTCTTTAGATATTCAAAAAAATATTTTACCTTCCGACAAAGGCGGCTTATTTTACAATATTCATACTAATTTACCTAATTATTCAAATATTGTTAAAGTATCAGAAACTTATTTTATAAATTTAAATATACAAACTATTACACCATTTGATGTTATTTATTTTAATTCATATAATGCTACCCATTCACATAGTTCAGTTGGGTGGCATGATTTGTTTGAAAAAGAAATATATACAAAAACTGCTATTGTACAAAATCAACAAATTATACATAATAAATCTATTTATGGTGAAAATGAAATTAAACTAGGTAAAAATGTTTCTTCTACAATACCGCAAGGTGATGTTATTATAAAAAACAATTGTAACTTAAAATTAAAATCGGGAAATTCAATAATAATTCCATCAGGATTTACTGTTGAAAAAGGGGCTACATTAGATGCTACAATTCAGAAAGAATTTAGCTGTTCAACTACGGCTTTTAATAATCAGACTTTTGATGTATATAATACAATTATAGAATCAGAAGAACAGTTTTCAATATCTGAAATTTCAAAACAAGAATATTTACTTTCATTTAATGGATATGGTAGTAATTCATATAATATATCGATTTTTGATAGTCAAGGAGGTTTAGTATCAAATACTGAATCATTTCAACGCTCTGTTTTATTAGATATACCATCAAAAAAATCGGGATTATATACTGTGGAAATTACTATGAACAATTATAAATATTACACAACTTTATCACTTTAATGAAAGCATTATATTTTATATTCGTAATTTTTATTCTATCATCTTGTGCATCGGTGTATATACCTTCATTTAATGAAACACCTATATTTTCGGAGACAAAATCAAAGATAATTTCTTCTTCATTAACTACAAATAGCATACAAGTATATGGGGCTTATGCTTTAGCACCAAACTTTTTTGTTAGTGGCACATTTCAAGCAAGTTATAATACACTTTTCCCAACTTCAAATTATGATAATGATATTGGTGATAGTGAAATTACATTTATTTCTTTACCACTACCATATAAACATTGGTATGCGTCTCCAAAGTTCGGTTATTTTACAACTTTAAATAATTGCATCATAGGTGTTCATGGTGGTATTGGTGTTGGTTATGGTAAAGATAAAGGTATAAATGTATCACAAAAGAAAAATTATGCAATTTATTATAAACCCAATCTGCTTTTTGATATTTCTCATAAAACTACAAATGTTATTTATGGCGGTGGTATAGAGCAAAACATTTTAATTTTTAATCAACATTTTTTTACAAAAAGCAACTTTCAAACTGAATATAAAGAATATGAAACATACATTTATTCAGCATATTGTATACAACCATTTTCTTTTGTAAAATCAAATTTTCCAACGTGGAATATAGGTGGAATTTTTGGAGCTCAATTTATAGTTCCTAAAACAGATATAGATTTTACTCGGTTTCATATGTCGGTTAGTGTAAGTTATAGTTTTTAATATTGGAAACCTTAAACAATGAAATCACAGCACATTATTATCTTCATATTACTCAGTTTATGTATTTCCTGTGGCACAACAGAATGCCCTCCGTTTCCTAATGAATTGCAAGGGTATGTGCCGTATCAATTGAGTCAAGAAATACGGTTTTATAATGAGAATAATGATACGGTTACACTTTCAATTATAAAAGATTCTGTAAGTGGTCCAACATCATTTAAAAATAACTGTCCTTGCGAATGTTATACAATAAAAAAAATTGTAACAAATCAAGACACATCATATAAAATTCGATTTAATTTTGAATTTGATGCATCAGGAGAAACTAATAAATACATTTCACTTTCTGTTTTTATAAACTCCGATTATGGGTATTTTACCAAAGATAATGTAAAATATTCCAAATCAGTATTGCCTTTAGGTGATACTATACATATTGAGAAATATAGTGGTGCTGATTTTTCGAATATGAAAATTGTGTATAATAAGGGGTTAATTCAATTTTACGATACTAGAAATACCTGTTTGTGGAAATTGGTGGAATAATACCATAGCATTACTTCCACCATGGTCCTCGCTGTACCATTATTTTCCAGCCATGGGGAGTTTTTATTAATTCACCTATTTTCAGTCGAAATGTTTGATTTTGATATGACACTAATGCAGTAGCTTCTGTCAATTCTATGCCTTTCCAATTTTCAATTCTATAGTCTACCGAATCAAACCGGAGTTGCTGCCAAAATTCGTTGGTTTCAGTATTTCTAAAGGTTCTAAACGCTTTTTGCAAACTGTCAACATCAAATACTTTGAGTTTTTGCATCCGTTCAAATTGTTTAAGTTGTTTCTCCTTTTCAGAGTTTGGGGTAGGGTGTTGTTGTTCAAGCAACAAGCGAATTTCCTCTTCACTTACCCAAATATTCGCAGACTCATCTATTGCATTGGTTTTGAATGCAGTGAATACATAGTTGCAAAATTCCGGTACAGTATCATACTGCTTTGTAGGAGTATCACAACTCATAAGAAAGATTGTGAAACATAGAAGGAGGGAGAAACGGGGAATCATGGGATTAAGGGTATAAAGGTGTAAGGGTTTAGGGGTATATGGGTTTAGGGATGAGTTTTGAAATATGGGATTTTCTGTGTTCAATTATTTTATGAAGCATTGTTGATATTTGACATACTTCTCCGTATAATTCTTTAAACATTGATTCTTGCACATATCCTATTTCATGTGATATGATTATTTGGATTTTTAATTCAGCTACAGAGCCTTTTGCAATATTGAAAAACCGAATTGCTTGAGGATTTGAACCTGACTCTTCACCTTCTGCAATATTCGATGGTATACTTACCGCTGATCTTCGCATTTGATTAACTAAGGGAGCTTCTAAAAATTTAAGTTTCAAGGCTTGCAAATTTTGGAAAACCGCAGTTTACTGTGGTAAATGAGGATTTTACGAAATTTGCGTAACGCAGAATATTGGCTTTTTAGAACTCCCGTAAATCAAAATCTTTTACAAACAATTGAGATGTGGTAATAGAATAGATTTTCACCGCAATGTCTTTCGATTTCTTCCAAACCTCAAGTTTTGTAAAATCACCCATCCCTATACCCTTACACCTTTACACCCTTAAACCCTTAAACCTCTATACCTATTAACCTTTATACTTTTTTTCAAACGCCTCTATTTCCGGCAATTTGCTTATTAAATAGTCTATATCGTCGAATCCGTTGAGCAAACAATCTTTTTTGTATGCATTGATTTCGAATCCTTCCGATTCGTTGGTAGCTATCAATGTAATTGTTTGGTTTACCAAATCCACTTTAAGTTCAGTTGCAGGATTTGCATCAACTGCTGCAAATATTTTAGCCAAAAATGCTTCAGAAACTTGTACGGGTAATACACCATTGTTAAGTACATTGTTTTTGAAAATATCGGCAAAAAAGCTTGACACTACTACTTTGAACCCATAGTCGGCTATAGCCCATGCTGCATGTTCGCGGCTCGATCCGCAGCCAAAGTTTTTGCCGCCTACCAATATACAACCACTATATTTTGGGTTATTTAGCGGAAAATCTGCTATTGGTTGATTGTTTTTGTCGTATCTCCAGTCGCGGAATAAATTGTCGCCAAATCCTTTTTTATCGGTTGCTTTCAAAAAACGAGCAGGTATAATTTGGTCAGTATCTATTTCTTCTATTGGAATAGGTACTACACGCGATATTGTTGTTATAAATTTTTCTATTGCCATTGATATAATTTTTAATTATAAATTATTAATTTTTAATTGTTTGAGTTTCACTCAAGTTTATAAAAATTCTCGTGGGTCAGTAATTTTTCCGGTAATAATTGCAGCAGCAGCGGTAAGCGGACTGGCAAGTATCGTACGAGCACCCGGACCTTGACGACCTTCGAAGTTACGGTTCGACGTTGCTACACAATATTTACCGGGAGGTACTTTGTCTTCGTTCATTGCCAAACAACTTGAACAACCCGGTTGGCGAAGTTCTACATCGGCTTCGGCAAATATTTTATCAAGACCTTCTTCTTTAATTTGTTTTTCAACCAAATACGAACCCGGAACTATGTAGGTATTGATATGAGGAGCGCGTTTGCGACCTTTAAGCATAGCTGCCAATAAACGAAAATCTTCGATACGTCCATTGGTGCAACTTCCTACAAACACCCAATCAACTTCTTTTCCAAGTAATTGTTGCTCGGGTTCAAAACCCATATATTGTAAAGCTTTTACAAATGTTTCTTTGGTTGCAGGGTCAACCGATGCCAACGATGGAATTTTGTCCGTAATTTTCATACCCAATCCCGGATTGGTTCCATAGGTAATCATAGGAATAATGTCGGTAGCATCAAAACTGTATTCTTTATCAAATACAGCATCTGCATCAGAGTATAATTGTTTCCATTTTTCTACCGCTTTATCAAAATCGGCACCTTGTGGAGCATATTTTCTATCTTTTACGTAGTCAAATGTTTTTTGGTCGGGAGCAATCATGCCACCGCGAGCACCAAGTTCTATACTCATATTACACACAGTCATACGAGCTTCCATGCTCATGTTGCGAATGGTACTTCCTGCATATTCTATAAAATATCCGGTAGCACCACTTGCCGTAAGTTTTGAAAGAATATATAAAATTACATCTTTTGAAGTTACTCCTTTGCCAAGTTCACCATTTATGGTTATACGCATACGTTTTGGTTTAGGCTGCATAATGCATTGACTTGCGAACACCATTTCTACCTCGCTGGTACCAACGCCAAATGCCACCGTACCAAATGCACCGTGTGTTGAAGTATGGCTGTCGCCACATACTATGGTCATTCCCGGTTGTGTGTATCCCAATTCTGGCCCTACAACGTGAACTATACCATTATATTCATCGCCTAAACCATAATATGTAATACCATGACGAGCACAGTTTTCTTTAAGTTTTTCAACTTGAAATGCCGACAAATATTCTTTTATCGGTAAATGTTGATCCATAGTAGGAATGTTGTGATCGGCTGTAGCCGTAATTTGTGCAGGTCGAAACACTTTACGTCCGCGTGCTTCAATTCCTGTAAATGCTTGGGGGCTTGTAACCTCATGAATAAACTGACGGTCTATGTATAATATACTTGGACCATCTTGTATCTCTGTCACCACGTGTGCATCCCAAATCTTGTCGAATAAGGTTTTTCCCATTGTTTGTTTTAATTTATTGTTCAGTATTATGTTTTATTTTATGGAGCAAATGTAACCAAAAATTAAAAATTCATTATTAAAAATTATTCTATTCCATTGATTTACTTATAGCATCAACAAACGCTTCAACCGAAGCTGTCACAATATCGGTATCGGCACCAAAACCGTAATAGATAGTTTTGTTACATTCTATTTGTACGTTTACTTGTCCAAAATCATCGCTACCATTATTGAATCCTTGGATTAAAAATTCTAATAGTTTTATTTCTTTATCAATCAATTTTTTTACGGCATTGTAAGATGCATCTACCGGACCATCGCCCATAGCTGTTTCTGTTTTGGTTTCACCTTGTATGATTAAAGAAACAGTAGCTGATGGAATCATAGATTTACCACATACTACTTGCAATGAATCTAATTTTATGGCACGGTTAGCATCGCGTTGTTCTTTGCCCACCAATACTAGTAAATCGTTGTCTTTTACTTCTTTTTTTACATCAGCCAAATGCAAAAAGTCTTGATATGTTTTGTTTAAATCGGCACCGTCAATTTTGAATCCCAACAATTCTAATCGGTGACGTAATGCAGCACGGCCACTACGTGCTGTAAGGATAATAGACGATTCGTCAACACCTACATCTTTAGGGTCAATAATTTCGTAATTCTCACGATTTTTTAACACACCGTCTTGATGTATTCCCGAAGAATGAGCAAATGCATTTTTACCAACAATAGCTTTGTTTGCTTGCACCGGACTCTTCATTAATCGTTGTACCAAACGGCTGGTTTGTAATATGCGAGGAGTAACAATATCGGTATATACGCCTAATTTGTGACTTTTTATTGCCATTACAACTTCTTCCATAGCTGTATTCCCTGCGCGTTCACCTACACCGTTAAGGGTAACTTCAACCTGTCGTGCACCATTAAGTACTCCAGACATAGTATTGGCAGTTGCCATTCCCAAATCGTTGTGGCAATGGGTAGAAAGTATAGCTTTATGAATATTTGGCACATTATCTATTAAATATTTGATTTTTGCACCATATTCATGCGGTAAGCAATAGCCGGTAGTATCGGGAATGTTGACTACGGTAGCACCTGCAGCAATTACAGATTCTACTACACGTGCAAGATATTCATTATCGCTTCGTCCGGCATCTTCACAGTAAAATTCTACGTCTTCTACAAATTTTTTGGCATATTTTACAGCGTCAACACCACGACGAATAATTTCTTCGGGGGTAGAATTTAATTTTGACACTATATGATACGGTGATACACCAATACCGGTATGAATTCTCGGACGTTTTGCGTATTTAAGAGCTTCGGCAGCTACCTCAATGTCTTTTTGAACAGCACGAGTCAATCCGCAGATAATGGGATTGGTAACTGCTTTTGAAATTTGTACTACCGAATCAAAATCACCGGGACTTGAAATAGGAAATCCGGCTTCAATAATGTCAACACCAAGAAGTTCTAAAGCTTTTGCAACTTCAATTTTTTCAACCATGTTTAATTGATTTCCCGGTGCTTGTTCGCCATCGCGTAAGGTGGTGTCGAACACAAAAACTTTATCATTCATATTTATTTTGTTTACATATTTATTAAAAAAAATAAAAACCCCCAAAGCTTAGCAGCAAAGGGGGCTTTTTATATTGTAATTATTGTTACTCATATTACTGTATATACCAACAACCCCCTAGCATTAGCTAATGAGCAGCAGGTTGAGTAATATGGTAATTAATTGTTTCATCTGTTTATTTATTTACTGCAAATATATTTTATTTTATATAATAGTCAAAAAAAACAAAGAAAAATTACAGATTTATAAAAAATCTGTAATTCTTAAATACTACGTTCATAACTATTTAATAAAAAATAATACAATATAGTATATGACAATTAGCATGTTTTGTAATTTTGCAAAAAAACGATTACATTGGGTAAGCAAGCGATAAATCAACAAGCTCATACAACTGTACAACAAAGTACACATAGTGATTCTTTGGGTATTATATCATTGCAGTCGTCACATTCTCAAGGTATTCAATTTCCATATGCTCATAGTCAACAGCAATCAGTAACTGATACTTTACAGTTACAAGAGCAGGTTGTTCAATCTCCAAAAGTATTTACCGATAATCAATCGGTTCGGTTTCCATATATAGTTTCAAATATAGCCACTGAACCGGATTTTTCGGTATCAATGTTTGAATATGGTGATTCGGTCGATTTTTCACATAAATTGGAAAAAGCAAAACAGAAAGAATTTACGCAAGAATTTAAAGAAAAGGTTTTTGTAATAAATTATAAGCAAATAAACGAAACTACCAACAATTGGATGTTTTGGCTTATTTTAGGAGTGCTGGTATTGTTTGGATGGTCCCGATTGTTTTATAAAAAACAATTGGATTTGTTGATGTCGGCTATATTACATTATAATTTTGCAGTAAAAGGTATTCGTAATGCAAGTGAAAATTCACAGCGTTTTTCAAATATGTTGCAATTTATATTTTCGGTAAATATTGCTTTGTTTACATATCAGGTCTATAATTATTTTGTGCCACTTACTCTTACCGGATTCAAAGCTCTTGGAGTCGTTTTAATAATAACAATAGCTTTTTTGTTATTATATGGAGTAAAAGATATGTTTTATAAATTTCTTGGATTTATTTTTAATGAACAATCATATGCATATGAATATTTATTTAATGTTCATTTGTATAATCGGGTTTTAGGGCTTTTTTTATTTCCGGTAATAATAGCGTTTGGATTTGTGCAAGAGCATGTAATTGACCATAAATTAATACTTTACGCAGGATTTTTAATGTTAGTAATATTTTTTATTTTTAGAATTATTAGAGGAATTCAAATAAGTATTAAAGCAAATGTTTCAATTTTATATATGTTTTTGTACTTTTGCACTCTCGAAATATTACCTATTGCAATATTGGTAAAATTTGGGTCAATAGTACTTAATGCATTATAATTACGGTATATATAAAAAGATACATACTATTATGAAAATTAAAAAGATACTGGTATCGCAACCGAAACCCGACAATGACAAATCGCCGTATTTTGAATTGGCTCGAAAGAACAATATTCAAATAGATTTTCGTCCTTTTATTCATGTAGAAGAAATATCTGCAGCAGATTTCAGAAAACAAAAAATTTCTATTTTGGATCATACTGCTGTAATGTTTACAAGCAGAACTGCAATTGATCATTTTTTTAGAATAGCCAAAGAAATGCGTTTAACTATTCCCGATACTATGAAATATTTCTGTATATCGGAATCTACAGCATTTTATTTGCAAAAATATATAGTGTATCGTAAACGTAAGATTTTTTATGCTAATGGTAAATTTGATGATTTAATTGCTATTTCTAAAAAATTTATTTCAGAAAAATTTCTTGTGCCTCTTTCTGATATTCATAAACAAGAAATTCCGGAAAAATTAACAAAAGAAAAATTCGATTTTACTAAAGCAATTTTATACAAAACAGTAAGTAGTGATTTGTCTGATCTTAAAAATGTAGATTACGATATATTAGTATTTTTCAGCCCATCGGGTATAGCTTCGTTAAAGCAAAATTTCCCTGATTTTAAACAAGAAAATATATATATAGGAGCTTTTGGAGCAACTACCGGAAAAGCTGTAATAGATGCAGGTCTACGATTAGATATACCTGCACCAATGCCTAAAGCACCATCAATGACTATGGCTTTGGAACAATTTATCAAAAAAATAAATAAAGAAGGCAAAGCAAAAGAATAATATAATGGATACACAAGGCTTTTTAAAAGCCCACCGACTTTCGTCAAAAAAAGATATTGAACAACTCATAGCTCAAGGGAATTCAGTAAATGAATTCCCTTTGCGGTTTTTATGGAGTAGTTCATCTCATAATTCATTTGATATACAAATTGCTGTAAGTATTCCCAAAAAACGGTTTGCTCATGCTGTTGACAGAAACCTTCTTAAACGAAGAATTCGTGAATCATTTCGTAAACAATATATGCGTATCGATAGTTCGGCGTTAGTTCGTATTCAGTTGCTGGTAGTATATGTAGATAACATTCAACATGATTTTATAACTATTGATGACAAAATGCACAAGGCTCTGCAAAAAATCATTCAAAAAATACAATAGCATATGTGTACCTTTTGTAATTATATTCTTATTATACCTATTAAACTCTATCAGTGGTTTATTTCTCCATGGTTGCCAAATTCATGCAGATATACACCTACATGCTCACAATATGGCATAGAAGCTATTCAAAAATATGGAGTGTTCAAAGGCGGTTATATGCTTATTAAACGATTGTTGCGTTGCCATCCGTGGGGAGGACATGGGCACGATCCTGTTGTATAATTATTTATTGTATAATACAGTGTGTTGAATTAGATTTTTTGTATTTTTACATGAATTTCTAAAAATGTAAACATTATATGTCACACAATTATTTTAAAACGTATCCTTCAAAAGAAGGATTTTTTAATGAATACGGTGGAGCATTTATACCACCAGTATTAGAGAGTGAAATGAAAAAAATTACCGATGCGTATTTTACTATCAGTAAGTCTCATGATTTTATAAATGAATTACGAAGTATTCGTAAACATTATCAAGGAAGGCCTACGCCGGTATATTATTGTAACAGGTTATCACAAAAATACGGTGGTAGAATCTATTTAAAACGCGAAGATTTGAATCATACGGGTGCTCATAAATTGAATCACTGTATGGGTGAAGCCTTGCTTGCTAAATATTTGGGTAAAAAGAAATTAATTGCTGAAACCGGTGCCGGACAACATGGTGTTGCACTTGCAACTGCTGCGGCATATTTTGGATTAGAATGTGAAATTCACATGGGTGAGGTTGATATTTCAAAAGAACATCCGAATGTGGTGCGTATGAAAATACTTGGAGCTACGGTAGTTCCTGTAACTCATGGACTCAAAACGTTAAAAGAGGCAGTAGATTCCGCTTTTGAAGCGTATCTTAAAGATCCTATAAATTCTATATATTGTATAGGTTCTGTTGTTGGTCCGCATCCATTTCCAATGATGGTCCGCGATTTTCAGCGTGTTGTGGGTATAGAAGCTCGTGAACAATATTTAGAAATGACGGGAGAACTACCTGATAGCGTGGTAGCTTGTGTTGGCGGTGGAAGTAATGCTATGGGTTTGTTTTCGGCATTTTTGGACGATGAAGAAGTTTCTATTTATGGTGTAGAGCCGGGTGGTCGTTCTATGAATCTTGGCGACCATGCAGCAACTATGACTTTTGGTACTCCGGGTATAATTCATGGTTTTAAATGTTATACATTACAAGATGAAAAAGGTGAACCATCGCCGGTGTATTCTGTAGCAAGTGGTTTAGATTATCCGGGTGTAGGCCCCGAACATTCTATGTTGAAAGACATTAAACGCGTTACATATGACGTAATAAATGACAAAGAATGTATAGAAGCGTTTTATGAATTAAGCCGATTAGAAGGTATAATTCCTGCATTAGAAAGTTCACATGCTGTAGCATATGCTCTTAAATTGGCACAACAATATCCACAATCGTCTATATTAGTAAATTTAAGTGGTAGAGGCGACAAAGACATTGATTTTGTTGTAGATACATTTGGTTTGCCCAAATAATATTATACAATTGAAATAATATAAAGCTCTGTATTTGCTTGTAAATACAGAGCTTTTTTGTTGGGTTTAAATATTTATAGTAGACTGAATAATAATATTTTATAAAATAAATAATGTATATAAAAATTATGTACATTTGAAAAAATATTAATACGTATTGTTATGAAAAAAATCTTATGTTATGCCATTCCTTTTGCATTGGTTTGTTTCGGTTTTTCAATTGGATATGCTCAAACACGTGTAATGCTTCATCATGCGGGTACTGTTACTGCATATAGCGGAATAAATGCTTTTGTTGCTGCAAATACAGCTGCTGTAAATGGTGATACTATTTATTTGTCAGGTGGTTTTTTTACTTCTGCTACTATTTCAAAAAAATTAGTTGTTATAGGTACAGGAGTATTTCCCGATTCTACGTCTGCCACCGGCATATCAAGACTTACTTCAACACTTTCGTTGGCAGCCGGTTCTGATAGTACTATAATAGAAGGATTGTATATAGATGGTAATATTAATTTTGCTGCTAATACTGCAATCAAAGATGTACTAATTCGCCGAAATGAGTTTAATGAACTTAATATTACCGGTAGTTCCCGAAATAATCTAAGAACTATAATTAATCAAAATATTATTAAAGGCCCTGTGTCAGTTGAAAATGCCGATGCCTTAATTTTTGCTAATAATTTATTTCATCATCATATGTATAATGCTTCAAATGCATTGATTGAACATAATAATATAATAACATCTGCCGGTAGTTGGTCGGTTTTACTTAATGGTATTTCGGATTGTTTGATTAAAAATAATATTTTTAAAATATCATTTGGATATGGCGCTTCGTTTTTGTCGGGTAATAATAATGTTTTTCAAAATAACATTTTAAATTTTGCTTTAAGCGGAGGTACGCAAACATATAGTAATAATTTACAAGTGCATTCAGATTCTATTTTTGTAAAAGATCTTACTCCTAATACAATAAACTATGGAAGCAATTATCATATTCGTCCTTATTTATATACAACAGCATCTACGTATGCTACTGATGGTACCGAGGTGGGAATATATGGTGGCAGCGAACAATTTAAGTTTAAAGAAGCTTTGGTTCCTCAAAATCCTCATATAATTTCTAAAGAAATTGACCAAACAACAAGTGCCGATGGTAAGTTGCGGGTTAAGATTAAGGTAAGTGCCCAAAATAAGTAATTGTTATATTGTTTGGAATGAGTAGGTATGTTTTATACATTATGGTGTATTGTATTGCTATGCAGGTTTCTGTGTATGCTCAATCTACCATTACTAAATATACCTATTGGTTTAATAATGATGTATCGCAGGCTGTTACAGTAGCTACACCACCACAAGAAATATTGGAAATAGACGAACGTATATCTACCAATCATTTACCTAAAGGGTTACATACGTTTAATATACAGTTTTTTGATGTAAATGAATTGGCAAGTTCAGTTGTTAGTCATTTTTTTACAAATTTACCTCAATCGTCGGCATCAACACAAACAATAATAGCTTGTGAATATTGGTTTGATTCTAATTATGCTCAAGCAATTACAAAAACAGTTACGGCAGCATCTGTAGTTACTGTTTTGGATTCCGTATCGATAAGTCAATTAACTGACGGTTTACATACGTGTAATATTCGTTTCAAAAATTCAGATGGTACATATAGTAGTGTAGTAAGTAGTTTTTTTACAAAACTTCCACAACAAGTTTTACAATTAAATACAATTACATCGTATGAGCTTTGGTTCGATTCTGATTATACTAATAAACAAGTAATGTCGGTTACTCCCGGAGCAAGCATAATAATGCTTGATTCTATAGTTGCATCGCAATTAACAACAGGATTACATACATGTAATATTCGTTTCAAAGATTCACAAAATAGATACAGTTCAATAGTTAGTCAATTTTTTACAAAATTTTCTGTTCCAATTACTGTATCAAATTCTGTTGATATGTGTGAGTATTGGTTTGATGCTGATTACGGGAATAAACAAACAAAAAATATAAGCAATAGTTATATAATAGAGTTCTTAGATTCTGTACAAACAGCTTCTCTTACAAACGGATTACATACATTTAATATCAGATTCCGTAATAGTCAAGGAGTTTGGTCGTCTCCGGTAAGTTCTTTTTTTACAAAATATTCCGAGTCGCTTGTAACTGTTCGCACAATTACCGAATATGAATATTGGTTTGACACAGATATATCGCAGGTTGTGAAAAAAATATGTAGCGCCCCTATTACTACACTTTCGCTTATAGACTCTATTCAAACAGACAATATTACTACGGGATTGCATACACTTACTTTTCGTTTCAAAGATAATACAGGCATGTGGAGTCCTTCATTAAGTTCATATTTTACAAAATTGCCATATTTTCCAGCTACAGAAAGTACAATAGTCGGGTATCAATATTGGTTTGATGCAGATATAACAACAAAAAAATATACACAAGTTCTTGCACAAACACGTGTAGAAATCTTGGAAGATATTGATGTTTCTTTATTGCCAAATGGGTTTCATATTATTATATTTCAATTTAAGCATGCCGATAATACTTGGAGTTCACCTATAACTCATTATTTTGTAAAAGAACAATCTACTATAATTCAACCGGTTATTTCACGCCTTGCATATTGGTTTGATGATGAAGAACATACAAATACAATAATATTATTGCAACCTACACAAATATCTTCAATTGATACACTTGTCTCAATGATACATATACCCAAAGGTAAACATGTAATTCATATGCAGGTAGGCGATTCTCAAGGTAATTGGAGTGTTCCAATTAGCGATTCATTAGTAAAATTACCATATCCTATTGCTTATTTTACAATTGATACTATACAAGGTTGCGATTCACTATCTGTACAATTTACTAACAAAAGTATAGATGGAGATATCTATACTTGGAATTTTGGTGATGGTAATTCTTCTAATGATTTGAATCCTAAGCATACATATTTACAATCGGGAGTATATTCTGTAAGTTTGCAGGCTATAGATACAACAATACACAAAGATTCTACTAAAGTTCAATCCAATCTTATACAAATATATGATTCTCCTCAAGTGAAGTTTATAGTTCCTTCTGTAACTATTTGTGATGGAGATTCGGTACAAATATCTGTTGAAAATACATGGGAAACGTACACATGGAATACCTCATCTTCTTCCTCCTCAATAATTGTAAAAGAGTCGGGTGTATATTCAGTGCAAATTACCGATATACATTCATGTTCTGCTAAAGATTCTATAGAAATGACTCGTGTTGCAAAACCTATTGTGTTTATAGGTGCAGATACGGCAATATGTAAAGGTAATACTGTGGTATTAGATGCTCAAAATTTAGGAGCTACATATATATGGAATACGGGAGCAGTTACACAAACAATAGTTGCTGACACTACGGGAATATATGCTGTTGAAGTTACAAATCAAAATAATTGTTCAGTATCTGATACAATACAACTTATAGTTCATGATGTTCCTGCTATATCTCTGGGTGCAGATACGGCAATATGTAAAGGTAATACTATTGAATTAGGTCCTTTTGATGAAGACAATACCTATGAATGGAATACCGGCGATAGAACAAATAGATTGGTGCTTTCAGAATCACAACAATATTCTGTAATAGCAGCAAATGAATTTAATTGTGTTACAAAAGATACAATTCTTGTTACCGTACAGGATTTACCTAAAGTATTTTTAGGTAATGATACTGTAATTAAACAAAATAGTGAACTTGTGCTTGCCGGACCCCAAAATATGAAACATTATATGTGGAGTAATCAGGAGATTTCTCAATCTATACGAATTGTTTCAACTAATGCGGATTTGTTGCCTCAAGAATATGTATTGCAAGTAACCGATCATAACGGTTGTAGTAATGCCGATACAATATTGATTACAGTAACAGCTGATAATGGTATTCAGTTTTTACAGCAATATGTAAAAGTATATCCTAATCCTGTTGTGGATGTTGTGTATATTGATATACCTCAAACACTTACGGGAATCGAAATGGTAAAAATAATAAACAAACAAGGACAAATTGTATATAGTACTATTCCGTTGGTACATTCTTCTATAATGGTGCCTGCATATACTATGGTAAGCGGAGTTTATACTGTAATAGTTGTAAGTAAAGAAAAAGTATATGCCACCAAAATACTTAAAAAGTAATTATTCCTATTTCCCTAATATTTCTTTAATTATTTCAGGTAATTTTTTTGTTAGTTTAGTTTGACTGATACACCAATAATTAGGTTTATGTTGTAAATATCGTCCTAAATATTCTTGTTCACTTTGCCCCGGTGTAGGAACTAAAATAGCTTTAATACCTAATTTTTCGTAGTCCATAATTGAACTGTATCCTGCACGTGAAATAATAAGTTTTGAACCGCATAAGAGTTTATTAATTTCTGAATTGGTTGCAAATGTTTGTATTGTACAGTTTCCAACTTGAGCTGAGTAATTTTTTGTTCCTAATACGCCACGAACCAAGCAACTTTTATAGGGAAGTTGAGGTAATATATAACGTAATTTGTTTTCAAAAATAGTACGTTGAGGTTCAGGACCCGATAAAATTGCTATAACATCAAATGTGGTAATACATTCTGTAGATTCGCGTCCAGTGAGTGGGCCTATATAATAAGAATGCGGAACTTTCCAACTGTGTGATAATATTCCCGATAAATTTTTTGTACCCGGATAGTCAGGAATCCAACATTCATCGAATTTTGAAATCATTTGCTTATTAACTAAAAAGAAAGGATATTCTAACCATCGAATTATCAATGGTAATCGAATGCGTATTTGATGAGTAATAAAAATAGATGTACATAACTTACTATGCATTCCAAACCGATTATCAGAAATAATATAATCTACCGAATATTTTTTTACAAGGTCATCAGCAACTTTACTTTCTTTGTTTTTAGCAATAAGAGACTTTGGAATTTGTAACAATAGTTTAAAAAATAACCCAAACGCACTTTTACTGTATGTAATGCCGTATGAAGGAATTTCTTCGTGAATACATGAAGGGAATTCTTGTTTCAAAAGTTCAAGAGAACGTCCGGATGTAGCAATTATACATGTATTTTTATTTTGTAAAAGTGCTTTTATAATTGGAATACACCGTGTAGCATGTCCTAATCCCCAATCCAAGGGAGCAACAATTACGGTTTTGTTTTGTATGTCTGCTATTCTATGTTCCATATAGTTACTATGATAGTATAGTTTTTATACCTGCAAGTTCTACTTTTTTTGCGAATTTTTCTAATGTTTCTTTACTAATTTTTTGTAAAGTTTCTATTGGCGTATCACGTTGAATTGTATACAGTACAACTTCATCAGGGTTAATTTTTTTGTAAACTTCTATAAGTGCATTTATTTCGGTATCGGTAATATTAGATATTTGAACCCCATTGTGTTCGCCTGATATACAAAGAGTTTGAATTATTTTTTTTCCCTTGAATAATGATATATGTTTAATAAAATCTTGAACATTAAGTTGTTTGCCCGGTTGATTTATAGCACGAATTGTAGATTCTATAGCAGAATCAAGTTTAAACATACATCTGTCAACTTTTTCAAGTGCTTGTAAAATGCTTGGTTTATGAATTTGTGTAGCATTGGTAAGCACTACAATTTCTGTTTTTGGGGCGAATTCATTTCGAATAGCTATAACATCGTTTATAATTTCGCAAAAATCAGGATGAATTGTTGGTTCTCCGTTTCCTGCAAATGTTATAGCATCTGGTTTTATTGTGTTGTTTTGCAAATATGAGGTTAAATGTTTCGCAACATCTTGTCGAGAAGGTAAAAGATGAGAAATTTCTTTATTTGCAAGTGGTGTAAACCCGCATTCACAATAGATACAATTAAAATTACAATATTTTATAGTTTTAGGTAATAAATTCACACCTAATGAAACTCCCATTCTTCTGCTCTGAACAGGTCCAAAAATGATATCATCAAATAAAAATGTTGGCATAGTTTATTTTTTTTGCCTTTAGACGTGCAAAAGTATAATTATTGGTGTGTTTTATAAGTTTTTTAATAAAAAAATGTAATAATATATATATCTTTATCTCGTTCTGTATTTTGATTTTGTAGATTTTAATCAAATAAAAACTAAGCGCTATGCAACCAGAATCGCAAACAACATTAGAAAAAGTAAATTCAAAAGTTCGTAATTCACTTACTTTTAGAGTAATAACTATTGTAATTTTAATTTTATTACTGCTTATTCCGGTATCAATGATTCAAAGTTTAATAAGTGAACGTGAATTTAGGCAACAAGAAGCAACAACAGAAGTAAGTTCTAAATGGGCAAATGAACAGATTGTTACAGGGCCAATACTTACAGTGCCGTATAAAACTTTTGTAAGAGTACAACAAACTAATGGTATGGGCGATAAATTGGTGGAATCAATAGAATATGCTCATTTTTTACCAAATACTTTACAAATACATAGTATAGTAAAACCCGAAGTTCGTAAACGTGGAATTTTTAAGGTAATAGTATATACAACGCAGTTGACTGTAAGTGGCAATTTTGTAGAACCAAGTTTCAAAGAGTGGGATATTTCTCCTGAACATATTCTTTGGAAAGATGCGTTTGTTTCAATAGGAATGACAGATTTACGAGGAATTAAAGAACAAATTCAACTACAATGGAATCAGCAAAAATTACTTTTTGAACCGGGTGTGCAAACTAATGATGTAATAGAAAGTGGATTGAGTTGTAAATTGACACGTGATGAAACATCTATTCCCTCCTCATCTTTTTCATATACTGTTCAATTAAACGGAAGTTCAAAATTACAATTTACCCCAATAGGCAAAACTACAACTGTTAGTATGCAAGCAAAATGGGGCGATCCGAAGTTTGATGGAGCATTTTTGCCTGATACAAAGACTATTACAAAAGATTCTGTAACCGCATCGTGGAAAGTATTGCATGTAAACAGATCATATCCACAACAGTTTAAAGGTTCGATACAGAACCGTATTCAAGAATCTGCTTTTGGCGTAGAATTAAAAGTTCCGGTTGATGAATATCAAAAGAGTATGCGATCGGCTAAATATGCGGCACTTTTTATAACACTTACATTTTTGATATTTTTCTTTATTGAAGTGCTGCATTCGGTAAGAGTTCACCCAATGCAATATATTATTGTAGGATTAGCATTATGCGTTTTTTATACATTACTTATTGCTATTTCTGAACATATTACATTTGCATGGAGTTATCTTATTTCTTCGTTTTTTATAATTACTCTGATTGGCATGTATGCACATTATATCTTTAAGCATATTCAAATCTCTACAATTTTTGTGTTGTTATTGTCACTTTTGTATGGATTTATTTTTACTATAATTCAATCCGAAGATTATGCATTATTAATGGGAAGTATAGGGCTGTTTGTGGTATTGGCTATAGTTATGTATTTGTCAAGAAGAATTGATTGGTATTCTATATATAAATAAACCATTAGTGTTTATTTAAATATTGATATATAATTGTATAATATATGTTATATATATAAATACTTTAATTCTATAGGAATACTTTTCAACAGTCACATATTTCACATAGTTTTTTTGTATTTTTAGACTTTCTAAAAAATACAATATGTTTATAATATTTGATACAGAAACTACCGGTAAAGCTAAAAATTTTAATGCTCCTATTCATGATACCGATAATTGGCCAAGAATGGTTCAATTGGCTTGGCAAGTTCATGATGAAAGAGGAGAATTTATTGCTAATAAGAATTATATAATAAAACCTGAAGGGTTTGAAATACCCTACGATGCACAAAAAATACATGGAATTTCTACAGAAAGAGCTTTAGCAGTTGGGCATGATATACAAAAAGTACTTGATGAATTTGCACAAGACGTACACGCTTGTAAATATGTAGTAGGGCATAATGTAGATTTCGATATTTCAGTAGTTGGCTGTGAGCTTGTTCGATTACAAAAACCTAATGTTTTTGAATCGCTTACAAGCATAGATACGATGAAAAATTCTATAGAATATTGTAAGTTGCCGGGTGGTAAAGGTGGAAGTTTTAAATTTCCAAAACTCACAGAATTATATGAAATATTATTTCATGAATCATTTGTAGAAGCTCATAATGCTTCGGCAGATGTAAATGCTACAGCTCGATGTTTTTTTGAAATGATACGATTGCAAATAATTACCAATAAGCATATTAATGATGAGGAGTTCATTAAAAAGTTTATTCAAAATAATCCTACTGTTTGTAAATTAGCTAAAATTGATTTGCAATCAAATTTTACTCATTTTGAAAAAACTTCAACAGAAAGAACTGCTAACGAAATTAAAGCAGAAATAGTTGGAGAAAAAACATTTGTTCATTTACATGTGCATTCGCAATATTCTATACTTGATGGAGCTGCCTCTATACAAAGCCTTGTAAAAAAAGCAAAAAAAGACGGAATGACAGCCATGGCTCTTACTGATCATGGAAATATGCACGGAATAAAGGAATTTCATGCAGCATGCAAAAAGGAAGGTATAAAACCTATATTAGGCTGTGAAGCTTATATTGTACAAGATTTATCTATAGAAAAAGATAAATCAAATCATCATATAATATTGTTAGCAAAAAATTTACAAGGATATAAAAATTTATTAAAGCTTATATCAATAGCAAATCTTAAAGGTTTATATTATCGTCCAAGGATTGATAAAAATTTATTGCAAACATATAAAGAAGGGCTTATAGTATCTTCTGCATGTTTGGGAGGAGAAGTCTGTAAAACTCTTATGGAAGATGGAGTAGAAGCTGCCGAAAAAGTTGTGTTGTGGTATAAAGAAGTTTTTGGAGATGATTTTTATTTAGAAATGATGCGTCACCCCGCACAAGATGAAAATCTACGAAAAGAAATTTATGAAAGTCAACAGTATGTGAATGCAGAATTGATTAAGTTAGCTCGCAAGCATAATATTTCTCTTATTGCAACCAATGATGTTCATTTTACCAATCAAGATGAGGCAACAGCTCATGATTTACTTATATGTCTAAACACAGGGGCAGATGTAAATGACCCCAAAAGAATGCGATATACTCGTGAAGAATGGTTTAAAACTACCGATGAAATGTATGCTTTGTGGAGCGATATGCCCGAAGTATTGCAAAATACGTCAAAATTGGCTGAAAAAATAGAGCAATACACTCTGGATTCTTCGCCAATTATGCCAGAATTTCCTATACCTGTTGAATTTGGCACAATAGAAACATATAAACAAAAGTATACCGATGAAATGTTGCAAAAAGAATTTGAACGGTATAAAGATTTAGGTGGATATGATTCGGTATTGCGAATAAAATTTGAATCGGATTATTTAGAATTTTTAACAAAACAGGGTGCAGTAAAAAGATATGGTGATAATCCCGATGAATCAACATTGGAGAGAATTGATTTTGAATTGAATACAATAAAGCAGATGGGTTTTCCCGGGTATTTTCTTATAGTGCAAGATTTTATAGCACAAGCTCGCAAAATGGGAGTATTGGTAGGTCCGGGACGAGGATCTGCAGCAGGTGCTGTGGTTTCATATTGTTTGGGTATAACTAATATAGATCCAATTCGTTATGATTTACTATTTGAACGATTTCTTAATCCCGATCGTATTTCGATGCCCGATATTGATATTGATTTTGACGACGATGGGAGACAACGGGTTCTGGATTGGGTTGTGGAAAAATATGGTCATGATAGAGTAGCTCATATTTGTACCTTTGGTACCATGGCCGCAAAAAGTGCTTTGAAAGATGTTGCACGAGTATTGAAACTACCATTGAGTGAGGCTAATAGGATTACTAAGGAATTTCCCGATAATGGAAAACTTGATGGTGCTTATGCTAAGGTGTTGGAACTGGAGAAAGAAACAGGTAGTTTACAAAAAGCCATAGAAACTATTCAATCAAACAAGAAAAAAGCTATTCAAGAAGATAAGGAAAAAGAAATTCTTGCGTGTGATGTGCAATTGTTTATAGCTCAAGAACTTGTGAATGCAGGAAAAGAAAACAATCAAATTAAAATTGATACAATTGCCAATGCGTGTGTGCTTGAGGGGTCTGTTAGACAAGCAGGTGTACATGCTTGCGGAATTTTAATAGGTAAAAATCCATTAGATGAGCATATTCCATTAATGCCAACTAAAGATGAAGTAATGCTTTCTACACAATATGATGGTAGATTTGTAGAAGCTATAGGATTGCTCAAAATGGACTTTTTAGGGTTGAGAACCTTAACTATTATAAAAGAAGCAATTGCAAATATTAAACTTTCTACTGGAATTGATTTAGATATAGATGCAATAGATTTTGCCGATAAAAAAACATTTGAACTTTTTGGTAAAGGTGAAACTACTGCTATATTCCAGTTTGAGTCTCCCGGAATGAAAAAACATCTACGTGCTTTGAAGCCTAACCGGTTCGAAGATTTAGTTGCAATGAATGCATTATACAGACCGGGACCTATGGAATATATTCCCGATTATATTGCCCGTAAAAATGGAGTTAAAAAGGTGGAATATGATCATCCGCTTATGGAAAAGTATTTGAAAGATACCTATGGTATTACGGTTTTCCAAGAACAAGTAATGCTTTTGTCGCGCGAACTAGCAAATTTTACACGCGGTGATTCTGATGTGCTTCGTAAAGCTATGGGTAAAAAACAAATAGATGTAATGAATAAATTAAAACTTCAATTTAAAGAAGGGTGTTTGGCAAATCCTGCTTTTATTGAAGGTTGTAAGCAGAATTCTAAAAATCCGGAAGAATTAATAGAAAAAATTTGGAAGGATTGGGAAGCTTTTGCTCAATACGCATTCAATAAGTCACATTCGGTGTGTTATGCTTATATAGCATATCAAACCGGTTTTCTCAAGGCTCACTATCCTGCTGAATTTATGGCTGCTGCATTAAGCAGTAATCTATCAAAAGCCGATGAGATTTCAAAACTTATGGAAGAATGCAGTAGAATGGGGTTACAGGTATTGGTGCCCGACGTAAACGAAAGTCAGAATAATTTTGCGGTAAATAAAAAAGGACAAATACGTTTTGGCTTAGGAGCTATAAAAGGGGTGGGCGAAGCTGCGTCGCAAACAATCATAAGCGAGCGTTCAAAAGGGTTATTTGCTGATATATTTGATTTTGTTTCGCGAATGAATTTACGAACAGTAAACAAAAAAAATCTTGAAAGTTTAGCATTAAGTGGTGCATTTGATGGATTTGGAATTGAACGTCATAGATTCTTTTCAGAAAACGAGAATGAGCCTTCGTTTATAGAAATTCTTTTAAAGTATGGAAATGCTTCGCAAACTAGTACGGAACCTAATATGATGTCGCTGTTTGGTGATGATGAAATAGCAGT